>JAAZEK010000230.1 GCA_012512335.1 Clostridiales bacterium
AGCATGACTAATTGACTCATGTTCTCACTACCAAAGCCCTTGGGAGCTACAGTAATCTTTAGTTGGTCTCCTTCTACAATTTCCGTGTGAATAATAGCAGGGGTGTTATCGCCAGTATTGACTCGCTTAAGAGGACTTAATACGGACTTACGCAGATATCCTTTTAGATATCCCTGACGAACTCCCTCATTTACCGCATCTGTTAGGATGCCTCCACTTATATGAACATCTTGTCCGATTTCCAGGAAGACAACAGCCATACCAGTATCTTGGCAGAGGGGAAGCTGTTCTTCTTTAGAAGCGTCAATGTTATCCAATATTTGCCCCAGGATTTGGGAACCAAAAGGGGACTCTTCTTTTTCTTGTGCTTCAACCAATAGCTTTTTAACATCGTCACTTATATTATAGCAAGCTTGTATACAAAGCTTTTCGATGGTTTCACTAATAACAGATACAGGAATTTCTCTCATCGTTGTTTTTATCCAACCCTTCATCAATGATCCATATTAAATATTTATCCTACGTTAAGACGTCCACTTCTATAAGTGGCGCATTCACTATTATTAATTCAGATGCTTCTATATTCTAGCTACTCCACTTTCACGAGCTGCTTTAGAAACGGCAGCTGCTACTGCAGGTGCAACTCTTTCATCGAAGGCAGCAGGCAAAATATTGGTTTCAGACAGCTCTTCAGGAGAAATTACAGCTGCAATGGCGTATGCTGCTGCGATTTTCATCTCTTCATTAATATCCGATGCACGAACATCGAGAGTTCCTCGGAAGATGCCAGGGAAAGCTAAGACATTATTCACCTGGTTAGGATAGTCTGATCTGCCAGTACCGACAATGCGAGCACCAGCTTCTTTTGCCACGGCGGGATCAATTTCAGGATCCGGGTTAGCCATAGCCATAACCATGGAATCGGTGTTCATGGACTTAACCATTTCAGCACTTACAATATTAGGTGCGGAAACTCCAATGAAGATATCAGCACCCTTCATGGCGTCTGCTAAATTACCTTTAACTCCATTGGGGTTAGTATGCTGCGCCAGTTTTTCCTTCATGAAATCATTTGAAGGATCTCCAGGATAGAGAATTCCATATTTATCACAGAGTACCATTTCCTTAACTCCGAGGTGTAGAAGCAATCGGGCAACAGCAGAACCAGCTGAGCCAATTCCATTTATAACAACCTTTATGCTATCAATGGATTTACCTAGAATTTTTAGCCCATTAATTACCGCTGCGCTACATACAACAGCAGTTCCATGTTGATCATCATGAAACACAGGAATGTCTAAGGATTTTCTTAGACGATTTTCGATTTCGTAGCATCGAGGAGCTGCAATGTCCTCCAGGTTTATACCTCCAAAGGATGGTGCCATAAATTCGATAGTGCGTACAATTTCGTCTACATCCTTAGTATCTAAGCAGATGGGAAAAGCATCTACATCAGCAAAGCTTTTAAATAAAACTGCTTTACCTTCCATTACTGGCATGGCTGCCAATGGACCAATATCACCCAGTCCTAATACTGCTGTGCCATCTGAGACAACGGCTACCATATTGCCCCGAGATGTATATCTGTAACTATCTTCCGGGTTTTTATGTATCTTTCTGCAGGGTTCAGCAACACCTGGGGTATAAGCAGTGCTTAAATCGTCTCGGTTATTAACTGGTACTTTTGATTGAATGGCTATCTTGCCCTTTTTTTCTTCATGTAAGATAAGCGCTTTTTCATTGTAATTCATTTTCAGCCCCTCCATTTTTGTAAAATATCTTTGTTTTTATTTTGACATTCTCATTTTATCACTAGCTTTACAATCTTTCAATCGTAAATACGATATCTGCAGTGTGTAAGCATTGACTTTTTTAAGTGAATACAATATTCTTATTGTAGGGAAAACGATATTACTTATAAGATTACATAGGAATGAAAGGTAGGGAATGACTCCATGTATACTATACCTGAGCCGTTACAAACAACCACTACTAATGATTGGGCCTTTATAGATGAGCTTAGATCAGAATTTCATCGTAAACCCCATTGGACTAGATATGAGCCAAGACCAGATGAGGTGGATATTAGAGAAGGAGTTATTCTATTTAAAGCATTTCCAGATCCTGAATTCCTGCTAGAAACAGCCTGGCATGACCTTGAAAGATTTATGGGTGATATCAAGGTCCTTATAATAAATGTAGAAACATATACCGGTAATAAAAAGCTCACTACCATTGAAGCCATAAAGGAAGATCAAGGATGTCATGAGGGCTACTGTATTGAGATAAAAAAGAGCCAAATAACCATAAAAGCTGGCGATATAGAAGGCATTAGAAGAGGTATATACTATTTGGAGGATTTAATATTAAAGGCAGATGGCCCCTTCTTAAAATCTGCAAATATTAAGCGTTCACCTTGGATTGAGAATCGCATCACTCGTTGCTTTTTTGGGCCCATCAAACGACCTCCCTTTAATCGAGATGAATTAATGGATGAAATAGATTACTACCCTGATGAGTATCTTAACCGTCTTGCACATGAAGGAATTAATATACTTTGGCTTACAGTTGAGTTTCGTGATATTGTCAAAACTGATCTTGTTC
>JAAZEK010000231.1 GCA_012512335.1 Clostridiales bacterium
AGAAAGTATGATCTCTTCTTCCACTAATACTGATCTGGCTAGCTTGGAAAATGAAATTATAGAGCTTGAGGAGAAAGTCCGAGTCTTGGAGGATTCCTTTATTGAAGAAACTCCTTATCTGAAATATGAGGAGTATCGAAAACTGCAGGAGCAGATTGATGAGCTATACGCTTCTTGGGACAGTTTACATTCATAGAAATAGTAGAGGTGTGTTCCCATGCAAGTTCTCGTATGCATGGTGGAAGCAAACCACTCAGGAGCTGTGTTGCTGTAGCAGTTCAGTTGCTGAGTGGTCTTTTGGTTTAATGCATCCTATAGTAACAGCAGCTAAAACTACTATTCCACCTAATACTGACATTAAACCTGGCACCTCACCAATAGTAAGGAATACCCAGATAGGGCTGAGCAAAGGCTCAATTAGGCTTAAAAAGGTTGATTGCAGTGCTGTGATATGTTTAATAGCCTTAGAATACAAAATATAGGGTAGCCCCAATTGAAATATTCCAAGTAGGCCAATACCAGTCCACCCATTCATGTCGGGAACATTTTTTACCATAAAGGGTAATGCAATAATAATTGTTAGTATACATCCCCAGAAAACATTTTCTAGAGGATCTGCATTCTTTTCTCTTCTCATAAATATGGTATTAAACGCCATCGCTACTCCGCTGAATATGGCAAGAATATTTCCTTGCAAACTACCGGAACTAATATCATCCATGAAAAATAGTATCATGCCGATGATTACAAATAATATAACTCCCCAATCCCTTAAAGCTGCTTTTTCTTTTAGAAGCCACCCACCTAGAATAGCTATGTATACTGGTGAAGTGTATAGTAGCAGAATGGCGCTAGCAGCTGTCGGTGCTTTTGTGGCAGATACAAAAAGAATAACCATAGCTGTATAAGAAATGGCTCCCAGTACTTTATTCCATGAAAAAGTAAAAGCTGATTTTCGTATAAAAAAAGCAATCAAAATTGCAGCAAATATACTGCGATAACCTGCTATGGCAATCGGATTCAAATCGACTAACTTGATGAGCATACCGCCAGTGCTCCATAATATTGATGTAAAAAACATCAAAATAACTGATTTTCTCTTATCTTTACTCATTATGCGTCTCCTCGGTCGTATTAGCTGGCTTATATATACTGTTTCAAATATAGAAATAATTTCGTTACATTCTATCAATGCTAAGCTCTATCATTTTAGCCTTTGCATGTGAAAGAGTCAATCATTAATGATTACAAACAATCTTTATTATTTCCATGGATTTTTATAAAAAAGAAATCTATAATAGAGTTGGATATGTATATCATATTAAAGCTGTTAGCTTCTATTAAAGAATTTAGTAGTTAGAATTCAGAACTCAGAACAATTTACGGGAATGCTCTCATAAGCTGCTTGTAAAAACCCGCCAAAAAGATCGATTGAAACCATTTTGATAAAGGGGGATTTCACTTGAATAATCAACGTAAGGTACATATGATTGGCAATGCTCATATAGATCCTGTGTGGCAGTGGAGGTGGCAGGAAGGTTTTGCTGAAATAAAAGCTACCTTTCAGTCTGCTTTGGATCGAATGAAAGAATTTCCAGACTTCGTATTTACCAGCGCATGTGCATCATACTATAAGTGGATAGAAGAAAATGAGCCAGAAATGTTTGAGGAAATTAAAAGCCGAATTCAGGAAGGTAGGTGGTCCATTGCTGGGGGGATGTGGATCCAACCAGACTGTAACATACCATCAGGAGAATCTTTTGCTCGCCATACCTTATACAGCCAGAGATACTTTAAAGACAAGTTTGGTAAGATGGCAAATGTGGGCTACAATGTAGACTCATTCGGTCATAGTGGTATGCTTCCTCAAATTTTGAAAAAAAGTGGGATAGATTATTATGTCTTTCACAGGCCAGGAGATAATGAGAAAAGTCTGCCTGGAAATGTATTTTGGTGGAAAAGCCAAGATGGTAGCAGAATACTTGCATTTAAAATTCCGTTTGGTTATGGTAGCAGTGGTAGGGAAACTTTATCTTCAAGGATGACAGAAATAAAGGATATGGCAGAAAACCAGCAAGTCGATTTCATGTATTTCTACGGGGTTGGAAATCATGGTGGAGGTCC
>JAAZEK010000232.1 GCA_012512335.1 Clostridiales bacterium
AAGAAGCCTTTGCAGGAACGATTATCAATCTTAGCGAATATCAGCAGAAAATGCGTTAAGCACCTTTCACTGTCTGAACGCAGTGAGTTTGGAAGGTGTAGTATTTTCTGTTGATATGAGCTTTAGTATGATTCGTGAGTGCAACAGCGACTGGAATATATTTATTATTTTACTTCCCAGTGAACAATAACAACAATTCTTAAGGGTGACTGTTTACACCGAAATAATAAATCATATGGAAAAAGTCTGTGAAGTAAAATTCATGCATTAATTGATATTTTGCACATTTTTTTTAATAGCTTAAACTAGCCATGCTGTATCGCCTGCCCATGAAGCTGAATAATCTGGGTGGACAACTCTGTCCACCCAGGTTCATTTATGCATACTTTTCATCTTTTATCCTACGTCAAGACTTCCACTTCTATAAGTGGCGAGTTCACTTCGTACTACTCAGCCTGTATCAAATAATACATACTGGGAAATTGCTTTCCTAGGGTAAACTTCAGTGTGCCATTCTCATATGTTGTGGGAACTGCTCCTATATAGAATCCTTCAGCATTTACAGCCCAGACTCTTAAAGTACTGCACTCTGTTTTTAGTGAGATGTCTGCCTCAATTACCTCAATGAGAATTGGCGGCTTTCCAAAATCCAGCATTTGATCACCATCGAATTTAGCATCGGTATTAACTGCACGCCCAACAGTGGTTAACAGAAGACTATCGCTTCTTTCTATAGTTTTGTCATTTAGTGAGCTTAGTGCAACTACAGCGAAATCAGTTTTGCACTCAACTTCAAGACCTTCCAACTCAATCTTTCCGTTTTTCTCAAGAAAACCGTAAGCACATTTTGTTTTATCAGTGTCGATAGTTCCATAATTTTTAGCCCAGCTCCTATAAAGCTCTCCTGTGTCAGAACGGACCTCGCCAGATTCCTCATCCACCAGGACTTCATTTTCACTAATCAACTTTACATCTGTATCGCCTTCATAATGGGCTGCAATTTGAGATAGCTCAGAGGATATATGAAAGGCTGGTTTATCCATATCCATTAAGTCATCAATCTGAATTGCAAATCTTTTATTAGCAGGGGATACGTCTCCACGACGGGTAATGAGTGCAGCATGATAGAACAAACCAAATTTTGCAGGATCATTCCATGCGCTGAAAATGCCTTCACGATAAGGTACTCCGCCTATGGTAGCAGATGATACTTCCTTACCTAGAATATTCATGTCTTCCAGGCGAGTTCCATATGAATAGGTATGTATGGTAAACCCGGACCATCCTTGAAGAGCACCAACTGCAGCATATAATATTGGACTTTCTGCGCGGAATTCATTTGGCCACGGCATATCCCATTCCGAAATAAAGAAGGGTTTATCAAAGACACGCATTAGTGAAAGTGTACGGAACCCACTTTCTGGCACCTGAGTAATCGCTTTGTTCATGCAGAATTTAGCTGTTTCTTTCTCTCCCCATTTCCAATCATAAAAATATACATGACTGTCACAAAAGTCAGTTACTGTTTGTGATTTACATGTGGCACTATAAACCGTATGATTGGTACCTGTAATAGGTATTTTCACTCCTATTTCACGCATATAATCTATCATTTCAGTGTAGTAAATTGACTGAAGATGAACCTTGAAATCAACTAACTCTTTGTCCTTACCATTTACATCGCAAGTATAGGCATCATACGCTATTCCTTCTTCCTCCAACCACTTTGCAAAAAGATTGCGGAACTCAGTTACATATGGCTCTACTTCCAATTTAAACCCAAAATAGTTGCTTTCATTTACCACTTCACACATTACAAAAACAGGATCATCCATATAGGCTAAGCCTGTGTATGGATTTATATGGGTCCAGAAATCATATGCAGCTCTTTTCTGCAGTTCAATCATTTTACGGTTAAAACCAGAATAAGGTTTTGCAGCGTCTTTTAAATTTAGAGCGTTTTCAACCCCGTCCCCGCTTTTAAATTTACGGTAGGTGAAAATATCAAGGTAACAGTAGATACCTTCTTTTTTTAGACAGTAAATAAGATAATCCAAGCGTTTCATGCTTTCAGGATCAAAGCTGAGAGTGTTACTTAGCCTTTCCCCCTTAGAAAACTGATAAATGTTTGGCGTATCCCATTCAGCATCTAGCTGGTGGAAGCGAACTATATTAACACCTATCTTAGCCAGACGTTTAGCCAGCTTTTCAGCGTAATCAAACTCAGGGAAATTTCCACCACCATTAAAATTAGTTCCCCAGAACCTTCCTACAGTGCCGTCTTCGAAGACAAACTGATCTCCTGAAACCTGTAGAAACCCGTGTCTTCCGGCAGGCTTTTCATTTTTGTAAACAAAAGACAAATCTAATGGAACATCATCTGCATACGCAGGAAATGGAATATATTTTGGCATCTTGGTCACTCCTTAATATTATTCAATAGATCATATCTCATACATCATATCTTAATTAAAGATAATATCCTTTACTAACATTCCTGTGCTAACATCCTTGAGAAATCAAGCATCAGCAATTTCCTTTAGTGTTTTCACTGTTTCCTCTACTAGCTCCTGGCCACCTTCAGGTGAAACCTGGTTACAAAACAGACAAGCACTATATCCTTTGTTTTCTACTCCTCTTTCAGTTGCAAGATAGGTTCCTCCATCATCACCAGGAACGCCTGTCAGCTGTATAACAAAGGTCTGCTCAAATGGAGAACGAGCCTGAATTCTGTGCATATAATCCATGTATAACTCAAAGCGGTTTGTAGCAAAGGCTATGTCACCTACTCTAACAACATGCAGTTCCATAGGAAGCTTAGGAATACTATCCTGCTCCTTATATCGATCTATAATTTTTATAAAGCGGTTTCTTTGAGCTGCCAGCATGGAATTTTCATGGAGCAATTCCATCGGTGAAGCACCATCTGTTTTAAAAGGAATCTCATTCAGCGCCTTTAAACTTGATTCTGAAAACTCCAATTCCTCATCTGTGATACGACGTTTTGTCAGCTGAATAGTTCTTACTTCATGTACTATTGGGACTTCTGTTTTTATATCTTTCTTAGCCCAACTCAATACCTCATCAAAGCCCTGCGAAATTCGCTCTGCAATATCCTTCCTAGCAGCTCTTTCTATCCCAAGATCACCATATTTTAGTTTGAAGCGTCTGTCCTGTGCTTTCTTATAATGTAGAATTCGTGGCGAGAGATCTCCACCTGCTGCACATTGAGATAAAATATAAATGTCACCATACTTTGCACATATTGCCTCACGTACATCATGCCAGAAATCTGCTGAAAGCATATACTCACTTTCTGAATTTTGAGATGGGCAAGGCACATTTATAATTGCACCTGTTAGCTTGTTATCCCGGTCAAAGGTATATAGTAGATTTATAAAATGATCTGTGCCAGCCTCATAATGACTAAAGTTATCATCGTTAGTATTACCATACATCATTGCGTGGCCGTCTACTTTAAAACCGTTGATAGCTCCTCCCCGTTTTGAAATGTCATCGAAGTAAACTACACGTCGGCTATGAGATGCTACAGCATAGCCGTATCCATAGGAAATACCGCCTTCGGAACGACTTTCGTAAGCTTCACAAATTGCATCTGCGCATTGGGCAGCAAGGAAATGACGATATTCATCACTGGAAGCAATTTCAACACCAACATCAGGAATATCACCAACAGACGGTGTTGATACACCTATGTCTGATAATGTGCTGCCTGAATCACGATAGTGAGATGCTCCTGTGTGGGTATGAGTAGCATTCATGATTATCTTTTCTGTAGAGATATCCGGGTTACGTTCTGAAACTGCAGCTCGAACCTCATCCAATAGACCTGAACGTATGACAACAAGGTCGGCGGATAGAAAGATTACTACATCCTTTCCGTCATCCAGGATAAGCGTGTTAACATACAGTGGGTCGCTTACCCCTTCAGAAATACGCATGTGAAACTGTCCTGGAATGTTAATAGGTTTTTCGGTACTGACATCTCTAGAAGCCCATCCGATTTTTAATTTACTCATTGATATTTCCCTCCCATTTATAAAGTTTTTAGTTAAATCCTCAAATTCTAAAGCTCGTAGTTAAGCTTTCAACATAAACTTCAAATTCTCCTGGTTCTATCCTTGCTTGCATATTTCTGTCTATGATAGCCAATTCCTCTAGGGGAACGGTGAAAGTAACTTCCCTTTCTTCTCCAGGCTTTAGGCTTAGCTTTGTAAAACCCTTAAGCTCTTTTACAGGTGTAGTAACACTGCTGATAACATCATTGATGTATAATTGTACTACCTCTTTTCCTTCCATATTCCCTGTGTTCTTTACCTTAACCCTGATGTTTATTGAGTCTTTATTACCACCATCTTGATCTAGTACTTTTAAATCTGAATACTCAAAAGTTGTATAGCTTAGCCCATAACCAAATGGATACAGGGGTTGAGTGTCACAAAAAACATAATCTCTACCAGGCTTTTCAAGGGTTCCTGGGCTTTTATAGTAACCTCTTGCTGATGGTTTGTAATTATAGTAAACAGGAATCTGTCCAGTTTCTTTAGGAAATGAGATGGTAAGTTTACCAGATGGATTGATATCCCCAAACAAAATTTCGGATAGTGCAGTTCCGCCTTCCTGACCTG
>JAAZEK010000233.1 GCA_012512335.1 Clostridiales bacterium
AGCAAAAAAAGAGAGTGCTTCTAACGGTGGAGAATTGAAGAATAGTGAAAAGTAGAAGGGAGCTGTGTTGCACATGGGCACACAAAACAAGAAAAAACACAACCGGATCAGACCATTTACTACAATAGTGGCAGTATTTGCCTTACTTATAGTAGGAGTAACAGCTTATAATGTATATGGAAACAGGGCTGTAGATTCCATTATTTCTTTTGATGTAAATCCCAGTCTCGAGATGAAGGTTAATAAGAATGAAAAGGTTCTGGAAGTCAATCCATTGAATGAAGATGGGAAAAAAGTGATTGGAAACATGGAGTTCAAAAATACTGACCTGGAGATAACAGTAAACGCATTGATTGGATCTATGCTAACAAAAGGATATATCGATGATATATATAACTCAATACTCATTAGTGTTGAGAATAAAGACGAGGACAAAAGCGCATCATTGCAGGCAAAGCTGGAAGGTGAGGTTTCTAGGCTATTAAATGCTAGTTCAGTAGATGGAGCTATTTTGAGCCAATCCATAGCTGAAAATAAAGCTATAGGAGATCTTGCAGAGAAAAACGAAATCACAAAGGGTAAAGCTCAGCTAATCTTGCAGCTGACAAATGAAAATCCTAGTTATGTTTTTGAGGATCTAGCTAAGCTATCAATTAATGATTTGAATTTGTTAATAGATACCAAGCATTTAGAGATTGAAAATACATCTGCAGTTGGAACAGCTAGTGACAAGGCTTATATCGGTGTTGATAGAGCAATATCGGTTGCTATGGAGCATGCTGGCATCAACAAGCCTGATGCAAAAGAGCTAGAAGTTGAGCTGGATTATGATGATGGAAAATTTATTTACGAAGTAGAATTTTACGCAAATGGTATAGAATACGAATTTGACATACATGCTGTCACTGGTGAGGTTTTAACCTTTGAAAAAGACAAAGATGATGATTGGCATGACCGTGACAAAGATGATGATGACAAAGATTACAATAAAGATGATGACAAAAATGATGATGATGATAATGACAGCGAAGATGATGACGATGACGATAAGAGGCCTGTAGTTACAAATACACCTAAACCTGCAACCGCTCCGACAGTTGTGCCTGTAGCGTCTCATCAGCCTACACCTTCCCCCAAACCAACTGAAAAACCGGTAGAGACTCAGAAGCCGACCGATCCACCTAAAACAAATCCACCAAAAACTGATCCTCCGAAGACTGAGCAACCAGCTGAAACCAGGATCTCAGCTTCTGCTGCAAGGAAGGCAGTCACAGATAAATTTGGTGGCATTGTACAAAAGATTGAATATAATTATGATGAAAGAAATCCTTTATATAAAGGTGAAGCCTTAAAAGAAGGGCGAAGAGTAGTATTTGAGCTTAATGCCAGGACTAAAGAATTTAAGAAGTGGGATGAAGGAAATGATAGTGACTGGAACAAGTTCTCCCATGCACTTGAACAAATGATTACTATGGATCAAGCAGCAAACATGGTAATTAGCAGAACTGGGAAGTCTAATACCTTTATACAGAAGATCGAATTTGACTGGGATGACGAAAAGCCCTTGTATAAGGGGGAAGCCTTTTACAAGGATATGAAGTATACCTTTGAGATTCATGCATATAAGGATAAAGGGTTCTATAAATGGGATTCTGACAATGATGACGATACATGGGAAGAGAAGTACTATAATGTTAGATAGTAATAAGCAGTGACTCGTTTTGCCTCTAGCAAGACATCGGGGATTTAGATGGAGACTCTACTCATGTAGGATAAAAGTAAAGTAAATAAATCAATAAATAACAATTGATTTAACGAAGGAGGGCAAGCAAACAACTTGTCCTCTTTTTTAATGGGATGTGGCTGATATGAGCTTTAGTTAGATTCGTGATGGCAACAGCGACTGGAATATATTTATTATTTTACTTCCCAGTGAACTGTAACTGTTTAGCAGGTTATTAAGCCAATAATTATACTTGAATTGAGGAGTAAGGGAAATCATGGTATTATGTAGTCATAATATCGATAAAAGAGGTTGATAAAATGTTGAAGGTTGGATTTATTGGCTTGGGGATTATGGGTAAACCTATGGCGAAGAACTTGTTCAAGGCTGGATATGAAGTTTATGCTTACGATATTAATAATGACGCTATTAAAGAAATTGAGGCTGCTGGAGGAATTGGATGTGCTTCTATTGAGGAGGTAGCTGGAGCTTGTGATCAGATAATTACCATGTTACCTAACTCCCCACATGTAAAACAGGTGGTTATAGAGCAGGGAGGGATTATTGATTATGCAAAAGAGGGCACATTGGTCATAGACATGAGCTCTATAGCGCCAAACGTTTCTAAGGAAATACAAGCAGAGCTAGCTAAGAAGAGTATTAGAATTATAGATGCTCCAGTATCTGGAGGAGAGCCTAAAGCTATCGACGGCACACTGGCAATTATGGTAGGTGGTGAGCAAGAAGACTTCGATCAAGCAAAGCCTTTATTTGACATATTAGGTTCATCTGCGGTTTTAGTTGGACCTATTGGGAGTGGAAATACCTGTAAGCTAGCAAATCAAGTAATAGTTGCACTTAATATAGCTGCAGTTAGTGAAGCTATGATGCTCGCTAAAAAGTCAGGTACTGATCCAAAGAAGGTTTTTGAGGCTATTCGTGGTGGTTTGGCGGGTAGTACTGTTATGGATGCTAAAACTCCAATGATGCTTGAAGGGAATTTTAAGCCAGGGTTTAAGGTTGATCTTCATATAAAAGATCTAAATAATGCGCTGGAAACTGGCTATATCACGGGCAGCCCATTACTTTTAACTGCGGAGGTTATGCAAATACTTCAGATGTTACATGCGGATGGAGAAGGCCAGAGCGACCATAGTGCAATCGCAAAGTTTTATGAAAAGCTTACAGGAACAAGCTTATCGTGAACCGAACAGAAAATTAATAAAAAAAAAGGACAGTTGCAGTTAGCCTGTCCTCTTTTCCTATCTTATAATGAAATTTATATCATATAGTTTAACTATTAACTATCTTATTCGCCAGCTTCCATAGTTGTAAGCAGTGCTGGTGGTGCATATACTCGTGTTCCCATTTCTTGATCCATCAAATACAGGGCCTTTCCATCTCTAGCTAAGGCTTCATAGCGCCCCTTAATCCTATTGGCATTTTCTTCTTCCTCAACCTGTTCTTCTACAAACCATTGGAAGAATTGATCTACCTTAAAGTCTTTTTCCTGTCTGGAAACATCAACTATATTATAAATAAGGGAAGTAACAAGTTCCTCATGCTTTACGTGCTCGTCGAAAAGGTTTGACAAGGATTCCCATTCGTGAGGAGGTGCGTCTATTGGCTCTAACAAAGCACGTCCGCCTGCTGTAATGATGTAATTGTAGATAATCATTGCATGTGCCTTTTCCTCATAAGCTTGCGCATAATACCACTTTGCAAAACCATCTAGGTCCTTGGATGCGAACCAGGACGACATAGACAAATAAAGCTGTGCCGAGTATAGTTCGTATGTAACCTGTTCATTTAGTAAACGTTCAACTTTTTCATTAATCATTAAAATCGCTCCCTTTTATATTCATAGTTTTATCTGTACATATTTATCCCCAATTTTAAGAGCTATGAAACAATTGTTTATTGAGAATCTCTTAAGAGACCCAGAATGAAGCAAGAGAACCGTCCCCGTGCCTCACTGTGCCTCACCCGTGCTTCACCAGGCTTTTGTATATGAACCATCTGATTCACGACGCAACGGCTCCCATGTTAGGGACAGTGCCTTTACTACACAGTCGCGCTTTAGGGGCTTTACTTCGTAGGCAGTGACATCCTCAGACTTTGCATCCAGCTTATCTGTAATCCCATCTATATCGGTCTGTAGAGCCTTTTCTAGCTCAGCCAGCTGTTCGCAATAGGCTTCCACAGTTTCCTTGGAACGAGTTACATCACCTTTTTGCTTTGTCTGTCTGCTAACACTTCGGGCGGTGGTTACTGCTTTACCTACGCTGGAGGTGCTGACCTTTTTTCGTCCTAATAATGCACTAAGTAGGGTAGAGCCTAATGAAACAGCAGTTTGTATGCCTGCGTCTCTGGCTTGGTCCTTTTCCCGCTCAACTGCCTGTTCTGCCTTGCGGATACGTTCTTCTAAGGTAGCTACCTTCTTGGTATAAGAATCTCTAAGCTTTTCAATAGCTTCATCTCTAGCCTCGCGACTTTCCTGTTGTAAACGGACGACAAAGTCCCGTTCGCTCTCATCAGGCTGAGAAATTTTCTTAAGGTGAAGGTTGCGATATAGAGGTAGTTTTGCATTACGGAACAAGTAATCTACCAAGTCTCTCTCCCAAGCGGTATAATTTGTTTTCCTTAGGCATGCCGATGGTATAGGCAGGTAGCTTGCGTTTTCAGCACCTGAAGTGTCAAGATCATCGGCATCAAATTCGATGATTTCACTCTGATTCCAATCAACAGGGATAAGACTATCATTAATTGGGACAAGACGCATGATATCCTCCGAAGTGGAAATATCATTCTTTTTGTCCTCATAATGAACAGTAGCCAGGCCTGTAAGGCTAGCCCTATATACTAACCCTTCACGTCTTCCACGATAGGGAAGATAGGTCTGTGTGACGGTATCCGGAAGCTGTGGAGCTACTTCCTGCTGGGAAACGCTGGAGGGCATGGTGGTTGTAGCTTGGGCTGTAGGTGCAACAACAGGGGTTACACTGCTAGATGCATCTACATCCACAAAGGATGCCGCAGGAGGCGTTGATTGACTTGGTGCTGGTTTCTGCTCCTTCGTCAGAAGCTGTATTTCTGTACGGCTCAGCGGTCCTCGAAGATATGAGAGACACCAGCGGGTTTCAAATAAAACAGGCTGCTCTTCATGGACATTGTTCATGAGGAACTTTCTGCTACTTAGGCTGGAAATAAGCTCAGCTATTTCTTGACGGTCAAAGGCGTTTCCGGAAGTTAGAAAAGCACCTTCAAGCCCATCCAGTAAGCGGGCTCTATCACGATCTGTTTGCAATCGTCCGATAAACCAGGTTCCCATATTTGCTAGTCCTTTGTAATCTAAGTCCATGGGGTTTTGGGTTGTTAACATAACGCCTAGACCAAAAGCTCTTGCTTGCTTGAGCAGAGTCAAGAGTGGTTGCTTCGATGGAGGATTTGCCACTGGAGGGAAAAATCCAAAGATTTCATCCATATAAAGTAAGGCTCTGAGACTAGAGGTTCCTGGTTGAGTGCGTACCCAACCAACTATTTGATTAAGCACTAATGATACAAAAAACATACGCTCTGAATCATTAAGATGAGCGATTGACAATATGGAAATCTTAGGTTTTCCGGTATCTGAATATAGAAGCCTATCAATGTCCAAGGGCTCGCCCTGCATCCAGTCTGCAAATCCAGGAGAAGCTAACAGGTTGTTAAACTGAAGAGCCAAGGAGAAGCGGTCTTTATCAGGATAGAAGGAATCTAAGGACATAACACCTATTTGATTGAAGGGTGGCTTTTGAATTTGTTGAATCAAGCCAGCTAGATCAAGGTTTTCACCACTACCCCAAGAAGAAAGTAGAATATTGGAGATTAAGATATGCTCACGGCTACGTATTGGATCGGCTTCGATACCAAGAAGTCCGAGTAAGCTTGCTGCAGTACCAGATGCAAGTTCATTGACGGCTTCTCTGTCCTTGAGTATTTCTGCAGAAGGTAAAGAAAAAAGCTTTACAATAGAAAGAGGATTTCCAGAGGAGCTTCCAGGGGTATACACTTTAATTTCAGTTTTTGCGTGCATAGCACGAATACGTTCACCGTCCTGCTCCCATTCAGCCAGGCCTTTTTTCCAAAGCTTAGCTTGTTGAGCTCCGTACTCATCTAAGCTGAGCCCTTTCTTTTGGGCCTCTTCCTTGTTAATCCAGGGAGAAAAATCAGCAGGACTTAAATCAGGGAAGGATAGCAGAAGGTTTGTCATATCACCTTTAGGATCAATTACGATGGCTGGTATGCCATCAATAGCAGCTTCTTCCAGCACTCCGATGCATAGACCAGTTTTCCCGCTTCCTGTCATGCCTACACATAAGGCATGGGTTGTAAGGTCCTTCGAATCATACAATAAGTACTCGTCTTCGCGTTTTCCTGTATCAGGATCGACAGTTTTACCTAAATAAAAGGTACCAAGCTTTTCAAATTCTTGCATATGCCCCTCCTTATAAATCAGTCAACATGCTGTGAGTGCCTATTTATCCTTTGCATGCTACTGTTATTTGTGTCGATTTGAATTATAATTTGTCTTGATATTATATTATCATTGGATGTATTATTAGGTCAAGATGCCTTTTGCTTCGCTTATCTTTGAAGCAGGGAGGCACGGGGGGAGGCAGCGAGGCACGGGGACGGTTCTCGTGCTTCATATTTACATGTAAGTAAAATAATAAATATATTCCAGTCGCTGTTGCAATCACGAATCAATCTAGAGCTCATATCAGCTGAAAATACTACACCTTCCAAACTCACTTCGTTCAGACAGTGAAAGGTGCTTAACGCATTTTCTGCTGATATTCGCTAAGATTGATAATCGTTCCTG
>JAAZEK010000234.1 GCA_012512335.1 Clostridiales bacterium
GAGTAAAGCATCTTATCCTATTTTGATGATGAAGTCTCAGGATATGACCCTTGAGGACATCTTCATTCAGGTAACTACCGAGGAAGAGGGGGTACGCTGATATGCTGGCAATTATAAAAAAAGAGTTCCTGACATATTTTAAGTCTACAATAGGTTATATTTTTATGGCCTCCATGTTGTTTTTTGTAGGGCTTTTCTTTTACTTCACTAATCTTTTAAGCATGAGCCCTCAATATATAGGTGTGCTTTCCAATATTACCTTTGTGTTTATGCTGGTAGTGCCCGTTTTGACTATGCGTCTTTTAGCAGAAGAAGCAAAGCAGAAAACTGATCAGTTACTACTAACTAGTCCTATTAGTGTATTAGAGATTGTATTAGGGAAGTATTTAGGAGCTATTAGTGTTTTATTGATCACCTTAGCGATTACCTTTATCTATCCTTTAATCATAAGTACAATGGGCGCTCTAAACTGGGGAGAAACCATTGGTGGTTACATTGGCTTCTTTTTACTTGGTTGTGCTTTGATTTCCGTAGGTTTGTTTATTTCTTCTATTACTGACAACCAGGTAGTTGCAGCTGTAGTTACTTTCACTGCTCTTTTATTCATATGGTTCATGGATAGTCTTATCAGCAGTCTGCCAACTGACATGATATCGGGACTGATTTTTGCTGGTGTTTTGGTAGCAGCTGTTGTCCTTGTTTTCTATACGAGTACTAAGAACTGGTATATTAGTGCTGGTATTTTAGTGGTTGGAGCAGTAGCTATTGCATTGGGTTATTTTTTACAGCCTTCATTTTATTACGGATTAATTGGCAGAGTATTAGGCTGGTTTTCATTGCTAAGTCGCTATCAGGACTTTTCTTTGGGCATCTTTAGTTTAAGCCCGATTATATATTATATCACCTTCTCTGGCTTCTTTATTTATCTGACAGTTCGGATGCTTGAGAAGAAGAGATGGAGCTAAGGGGGGGACAGGGATGAAATTTAAAAATAACAAAATAAACCTTTTACAATCATTCAAAAGCAAGAAGTTTAAATATGGCGGCTATGCAACTGTTATGACTCTCATTGTCATAGCTGCTCTCATCATAGTAAATCTTGTTGCAGATTTAATACCCGTTAGAATAGACCTGACCTCAAACAAGATGTATTCCCTGTCTGAGCAGACAGAGGAAGCGCTAGGTAATCTTGAAGAGGATATCACGATTAACTTTATTGGGGAGCCTGGCACTGCAGATGTAATGATTGAAGAAATTGTACAGCGCTATGCAAGACTCAGCAATCGCATTAATACAGATTATATGGATCCTGTACGAGATCCCCTAACAGCACAGAAATACACTAAGGATGGGGGACAACTGAATTACGGTAGTCTGTTAATAGAAAGTGGCGAAGTGTTTAGAATTATTTCCCAGTACGATATGTACAACTTTACTCAGAATCAAAGCACTGGTCAAACACAGGTGGAATCCCTAGCAGTTGAACAGAGACTTACTTCTGCCATTCTATACGTTAGTGGTGCTGAAATGCCAGTGGCATATATGCTGGAGGGTCATGGGGAAGCAACCCTGAATTATAACACTACAAAACAAATGGAGCTAGAAAACTTCGATCTTCAAAGCTTGAATTTGATGGGCTTGGATGAGGTACCGGAAGATGCTGACCTATTGATTATAAATGGTCCCCAGCGTGATTTAAGTCAAGAAGAGTTGACAGTTTTAGAAGACTATTTTAGCAATAACGGCAAGGCTATCTTCATGATTGATCTACTGGTTCAGGAATTGCCTAATTTTCAGGCGCTATTCCAAACTTATGGAATACAATTAAGCAATTCATTAGTTGTAGAAGGCGAACAGGGCAAATATATTGGTGGTAATCCTCTGTATTTATTACCTGACCTAAGTGATCATGACATTGTAAGCCCAATTAAAAGTAATAAAATACCTTTGATTATTGACATTGCACAAGCTATCGAAGTATCTGACAGTACAAGAAATACATTAACCATCGATTCTTTGCTGACAACATCGGACAAAGCCTTTGCTAGAAGTGCAACTAGTAGTGAAACTAGTTTGGAAAAACAGGCGGACGATATTTCTGGTCCTTTTTCCCTTGCAGTTGCCATTGAAGACAGGGTATACAATCTATCTGCAAATGAAACCTACACTGCCCGTATGGTGGTAATTGGAAATTCTAGTTTTCTGAATACTGGTCTTGAAGGCGCAAGCAATCTATTTATGAACAGCTTGAACTGGGTGTTTGAAAGAGAAGAATCTATAAGCATTAGGCCGAAGGCTTTAGGTGTACAGCCACTTACAATTACTGCTACACAGCAGAAGGTATATGGTGCTCTATCAATGATTATTATTCCCGTTGCCTGCCTAATTGCTGGATTAGTGGTCTGGCTGAGGAGGCGTAACCTATGAAGAGAAAGCGCAGTTTCATTGCAATACTTGTTGTACTTGCTTTGTTGATTGGCGTTTATGTTTACCTGTCAAACCGGCCGCCTGACACGCCAGAAGTGGTAGATAAAGAGCCAGCAATTGATATCTCCAAGCTGGATCGTGAGAAGATAGTAGAGCTCAGTATAGATAATGGAAGTTTGGAAGAGCCCTTGATATTCGAGAAGGAAACAAAAACCGTGAAAAAGGGTGACAAGGAAGAAACAGAATCCTACTGGGTTAACACCACACCTTATCCAGTAAAACTACTTCAATCCAAAGTGGATGAGCTGTCCAGAAGCTTTTCTTCTCTGACTGCTGAAGTAGTAGTGGAAGAAGATCCTCAGGATCTATCTCGATATGGTTTGGATAAACCTACTGCAACAGGTACAGCAACCTTAGATGATAATACGAAGGTTACAATTAAGCTTGGTAATAAGACAGCTGAGGGAACAACCTGGTACTTGATGAAGGAAGGGGATCCCAAGGTTTACACTGTATACAACCAGCATGGGCAACGCCTTAACTCTGCTCTATCTGACTTTAGAGACAAAACTTTACCAACTGTGGATGCTACCATGATGTCCTATCTTAACATTAGTGGTGAAGACAGACGGGAAATAGAGATTAAGATTAGCGACGATATTTCAGAAGAGCAAGCCACATATGGAATAGGTTTGTATTTCATGACCAAGCCTTTCAAAAGGCCAAGAGGTGTAGACAGCGAAAAATTAGGTGAGAATTTGGAGAAGTTGTCTGGTCTTAATATTAAGGACTTTGTAGAGGACCATCCAACAGATTTGAGTAAATATGGTCTAGATCAACCTAAACTACAATTTCTAATAAAGGATACAGAAGGTAACACTATGGAGCTTTCCTTCGGGAATAAACTGGATGATGGAACTATATACTTTAAGACACCAGATTCCGATGCAGTTTACCTAATGGATCAATCTCGAATGGAATTTATGGAATTTGAGCCTATGACAATAACCGATAAATTCGCTTTGCTTATGAATATACAGGATGTAGATGGGGTAACCATAGAAGGCAGAGGTAGAAAAAACACTCTTAGCATCACTCGCAAAACAGAGAAAGCGGAAGATGAAGATGAAGAAGATGAGGTCATCGAAACCTTTTTCCTAGATGGAGAGGAAGTTGAAGAAAAGCCTTTCAAGAGCTTTTATCAAAGTTTAATCGGTATAATAATAGATATGGAAAAGCCTCATACTGCTCAGGGAACTCCTGACCTGAAAATCACATATCACAAAGTCGAGGGTGGAGATGCAACTGTAGCCGTCCACCCCCATGATCGTGATTTTTACTCATTGGTAGTAGAAGGAGATATGGAATCGGAATTCCTAATTTATAAGAACCGCCTGGATTGGGTATTTAATGACTTGGATAGCCTAATTGCAGGGGATGTTGAGGAGTAATTAAAACTAGATAGTAAATAATATAGAACAGCTTAACCTGCCACCTTGGATATATAGTCGGGGTGGCAGGTTTTTTAGTTTTGGAGTTAGATTAACGAAGCAGGGGGAACTCACTGCGTTCAGACAGTGGAAGGTGCTTAACGCATTTTCTGCTGATATTCGCAAGATTGATAATCGTTCCTGCAAAGGCTCATTCCATATGTTTTATTATTTTGGCCAACAGTAACAGTGCAGATTAGCTTTTTAATTTGGAATGCAATATGGTACAATATCAATAGATTAGGTATAATGGCTTAGGGGCAGACGATTCCGTCTGCTCGAAGGAGGTTAATTATGTCATTCAAAATTTATGTAGATGGACAAGAAGGGACCACTGGTCTTCAAATTCAAGATTATTTAGCTCAAAGAAATGACTTGAAGCTACTCAAGATAGACCCTGAGAAACGTAAGGACATTGCAGCTAGGAAGAAATTGTTAAATGAAGCAGATTTGGTTTTTCTCTGCTTGCCAGATGCTGCCGCAAAGGAATCTGTTTCTCTTATAGAAAACAACCATACCAAAGTAGTAGATGCCAGTACTGCCCACCGAATTAATAAGGATTGGGTATATGGCTTGCCTGAGCTTGGTAATGGACAAAGGGAATGCATTACCAGGTCCAATCGAGTGGCTAATCCTGGTTGTCATTCCACAGGATTCATCTTACTAGTTAATCCATTGATTAAAATGGGAATTCTTCCTACAGATTATCCTGTAAGCTGCACCTCAATAACTGGGTACAGTGGTGGAGGACGTAAGCTTATTGAAAAATACCAAGAAGTTAAGAAATCACAAAGCATTGATAGTCCAAAGCCATATGGGCTTAAACTCCAGCACAAGCACTTGCCAGAGATGACAGCATTAACCGGGTTGGACAATCCACCTGTTTTTTTACCTATCGTTGCAAATTATTATAAGGGCATGGCAGTTTCTGTGCCTTTGGTGATGGATAAGCTCATAGAAAAGACAAAAGCGGAGGATATTCAGAAGCGATTGTCTGACTTTTATGCAGGTGAGAAGTTTGTTACTGTTATGCCATATGAAGACGATAGCCTGCTTGAAGAAGGTAATTTCTTTAATGTAGAAGCATGCAATGATACTAATAATGTAGATATTTTCGTATTTGGACATGAAGAGCAAGTCCTTCTGATAGCACGCTTTGATAACTTAGGAAAAGGCGCATCGGGGGCTGCAGTTCAGAACATGAATTTGATGCTTGGACTGGGTGAAAGTACAGGCTTGTAGGCAGGATAGGGCTTATCTGATATGTTTTTTTATTTTATTTGGCTAGCAGTGAACAGTAGTCTTTCCTAGTAGTTAGTAACTTGATTATGATTGGCAATATATGACAAGGTGTGAGAAAATGCTAGTTAATCAAAGTATATCCGGAGTAATTGAGCGGATTACCTTTGTAAACAATGAAAATGGCTATACGGTAGCTAAGATGAAGAGCAGAGGTTATCATGATCTTGTTACTATTGTAGGCAATTTACCTGGAGTTACAGTTGGTGCGGTTGTATCCCTTAAAGGGCAGTGGAAAATGGATTCGAAATATGGGAAACAGTTCATAGTTAATATTTATGAAGAAAAACTTCCAGCGACCATAGCTGGAATAGAAAAATATTTGGGCAGTGGTCTCATTAAAGGGATTGGACCAGTAAATGCCAAACGAATTGTAAAAGAATTTAAAGAGGATACCCTAAGAGTGATTGAGGAGGATATTGAACGCCTATTACAGGTTGAGGGAATCGGAGAAAAACGAATTGAGATGATTAAAAATGCATGGGAGGAACAAAAGGAAGTAAAAAATATAATGATCTTCCTACAATCCCATGGAGTTTCCACTGCCTATGGTGTAAAAATATATAAAACCTATGGAAATGATAGCATAAAGGTTGTGCAGGAAAATCCATATCAATTAGCAGATGATATATGGGGAATCGGATTTAAAACAGCAGATAAGATTGCACAAAATCTTGGCTTTGATCCTCAATCCTATAAAAGAATCCGCTCTGGTATTTTGTATGTGCTAAACCAGCTTTCAAATGATGGTCACTGCTTTGCCTATCGAGATCAGCTTATAGAAGAATCAAACAAGCTGTTGGAAGTAGAACTGGAACGTGTTGCATCAGCAATAGAAGAAATGTTAAAAGAAGAATCTCTCATTCCTGATGAAGATGATGCTCTTTTCCTACCAGCTTTTTATTTCAGCGAAGTAGGCGTCGCACGCAGATTGAGAAGCATAAATGAAACGGACTCTAATTACATTCACAAAAATTCAGATAAGATAGTTGCATCTATAGAAAAGCAAAACAAGGTAGTTTATGATGAAATGCGACGTGAGGCTATCCGCAAAGCAGGTTCCTGTAAGATAACGGTACTAACAGGTGGTCCTGGTACTGGAAAAACCTTCACTACTCTTGGTATTATTTCCTTTTATTCTATGATGGGTGCCAACATTCTTCTGGCAGCACCAACGGGTAGAGCGGCAAAGCGTATGTCGGAGCTTACAGGAATGGAGTCAAAAACCATCCATCGACTACTGGAATTCAACCCATCCAAAGGGTATACCTTTAAGGAGGACAATCCTCTTAAATGTGATGTTCTAATATTAGATGAAGTCTCTATGGTTGATCTGATTCTTATGTATAATCTACTGAAGGCTGTACCTGATAATGCTATTATAATTTTGGTAGGAGATGTGGACCAGCTACCATCAGTAGGAGCAGGTAATGTCCTCAGAGATATAATTGATTCTGGAGCTGTTGAAGTTGTGCGCTTGACTACGGTTTTCCGACAAGCCCAAGGTAGCATGATTATTACTAATGCCCATCGTGTAAACCAAGGTCATTTTATTCATTACAAGGGCTCGAATAATCGTGATTTTTTCTTTATTGATGAGGATGATCCAGAACAAGCAGCTAAAACAATTGTTGAGCTTGTAACAAAAAGGCTTCCTACATACTATAAGGTGGATCCATTACGGGATATTCAAGTGTTATGCCCCATGCTTAGAGGATCTACTGGTGCTCATAATATTAACACAATATTGCAAGAACAGCTCACAACAAAAGGAACTTACATTAAATATGGTGGTACCACCTTCTATGTAGGTGACAAGGTGATGCAGATAAAAAACAATTATGACAAAAATGTGTTTAACGGTGACATTGGATTTATCCAAGGAATAAACCTAGAGGATCGTGCTATCAGTATTTCTATCGATGATAAAATAGTGGAGTACGATTATACCGAGTTGGATGAAGTTATATTGGCCTATGCTTCTACTGTGCATAAAAGCCAGGGAAGTGAATACCCCATTGTAGTAGCACCTCTTTCCACTCAGCATTATATGATGCTTCAAAGAAACCTACTATATACATGTATTACAAGGGCAAAGAAGATATTTATTCTAATAGGGACGAAAAAAGCAGTTTCTATGGCTATTCGTAATAACAAGATAGCTAAGAGGAATACTATGCTGGCCAAGAGGTTGGTTTAACCCACTTGAAATTATACTAAAGCTGGAATATAGTATTCAATATGTTATATAGAAATTGATTAGAGCTAAATGGTATAGAACTCACAAAATATAAAGGAGAGGTTTTATAATGAAAATTAATCTTTTCCCCACTGCCCAACCGGAGCTTATGGGCATCTCATCCAAACAAATCCTATCATTTTTACAGAAGGCAGAGGACAACGCTATCATGCTGCATAGTATGTTAATGATGCGTAGGGGACATGTAATAGCCGAAGGTTACTACGAACCTTTTACAGAGGACAGAATGCATCGTATGTACTCAGTAAGTAAAACATTTGCAAGCACAGCTATTGGTCTTTTGGTAGATGAAGGTCGTATTTCATTGGATGACCATGTTTGCGACTATTTCCAGGATAAGTTACCAGAAAATCCACATCCCTATATTTTAGATATGCGAATAAGGGATTTACTCAAAATGGCAACACCTCATGGAACTACTACATACAGCTTAGCAGCCGAAGATTGGGCATCGACGTTTTTTACCACCGAACCAAATCATCCAGCTGGCACCATTTTCAATTATGATACATCTGGTTCTTATATACTTAATGTATTGGTTGAAAGGGTAACGGGAAAACCCTATTTGGAATATCTAAAAGATAAAGTGCTCCGTGAGCTGGGATTCAGTGAAGAAGCTTGGTGTATCAAGGCACCTGAAGGGAACTCTTGGGGTGGAAGTGGAGTTATTTGTACTACCAGGGATTTGGCGAGACTAGCCCTTTTATATATGAACAAGGGTAATATTGGAGGAAAACAATATTTATCGGAAGAATATATTCAGGAAGCATCTTCCAAGCAGATTGATAATGCGCCTACTGGTCATAGAGACTATATCCATGGGAACGGTTACGGTTATCAAATCTGGATTTTGAAAGATGGAGCCTATGCTTTCTGTGGCATGGGGATGCAGTTGGCAATATGCATTCCTAAGGAAGATTTTATCTTCATATGTACTGGTGATACCCAAGGCTCGGCTCAATCATATGCAGGCATAGCTGAGCTTTTGTGGAGCGAGATTGTAGAAGAGCTACAGCCTGGTTCTTTACCAGAGGATAAAGCTGCAGCTGAAAAGTTGACTGAAATGCTGCAAAGTCTCCATGCAGTTAATCCTCTAATTGGAAAGACTAGTTCTCCAGTTGCTGAACGGATAAATGGTATTAACTATTCGCTAAATTCTAATCCAATGGATATTAAAAACATTAAAGTAGAGCTCCAAGATAGGGAAGGGCAGTTAATCTGGGAAACATCCGAAGGAGAAAAACGCCTCTATTTTGGGATGGAAAACTATAAAATAGGACGATTCCCTCAGACCAATTATTTTGGGGACACGATAGGTACTCCTAGCGGAGAAATGTATGAGTGCATGGCGATAGGTCGATGGACCGAAGAGAATAAGCTGGTAATCCGTTGTTATGTGATAGATGATTACTTTGGTAACATGACTGTCACCTTAGGATTTAAGGGAGAAGAACTAGGAGTATTCATGCAAAAGACCGCTGAATGGTTCCTAGATGAATACCAAGGCTTTGCTGGTGGTCGCGCGATTAAGGGGTAAGACTTGATGCCCTCAGGCGTTGTCTAAGATAATGTGAAGTTTCTGAGATATACCTTCTATATCTAAAGAGTCGATATTAATCATATAGAGTGTAAAGTATAGAAACGCATAGTACGGATCTGTATGATGAGGTGGTGTGTGGGATCCCCGGTCAATATGGTGAAAACAATAGCAAATTAAAAACTTAAAATAAGGAAGCAGTTAGATTGAGGCATGACTGCTTTCTTTTAATAATCCTATATGCTGACGGTATCTTCTATTAAAATATTTAAACTATATACAGGAAGATAAGTCATAGACTTTATTATTCAAAGCTGATACTCTAGTAAATAAAGAAATGGAGGTATGTTGGTGTGTCTCATATAGGTGTATTTGTATTACCAGATAATTCAATGACAAATTCAGATGGTATTTCCTATGTAAAATCCATTGGACTAGCCGCATTTGA
>JAAZEK010000027.1 GCA_012512335.1 Clostridiales bacterium
CCGCGCACTTTTGTACATTGGTCAGTCTAGTGCCCTCTGGATGTTTTGCTCCCAGCAAATAAGGTACTAAGGGATGCATACCAGCTGTGGTAAATAATACTGTTGGGTCATTCTCGGGGATAACAGATGCACTTGGAATAATAGCATGTCCCTTCTCTTTAAAAAAGGAAAGAAATTTACTCCTTAGTTCATTGGCTTTCAAATTAAAAACACTCCTTCATAATACTATTTCATCAGCAAACACTTGCTTATCGTTTCTTTAGTTATCATTAAATAGTATTATACAAACTTGCTCAAACGATGTCAATTATACTAATTCCATGAATCTAATAGCGCCCCTACATCTAGCTCTCCAGTGCCTCTCCATCTTACTTATCATACAATTGTTTTTAGGTGACATATGAGCAAATTGTTTGTCGTTTATCATAACACCAGTATGGGTGATAATACCTTTCGATATAGAAAAGTAAACTAGATCTAGGGCTTGCAGGTCATCAAGGGACACTTGCACAGCATTCAACTTTCTCAAGCTTCTTATATATCTTTGAGGGTCTAAAACATACCAGTCCTTAGTAATCGCATCACCATCATTTTCAGGTAATCGAATCCCGAAATTCCCATAAAAGTGAACCACAAAGCCTAAACAGTCCATTCCTTTAATAGTCCTTCCATTATGCAAAAAGGGAACCTCCTTGTATTGTTCTAGTACTTTTTGAATATCTTCTATTCTATTGTCTTCACTCACAGCAATGCAGCTCCTTTCACATCTAGATTACAGCATATGCTAAGCTAAGTATTTTTGTTAAAAGTGACCAAGTTGATTTTCCAGTAAAAATTATGTAAAATGTTAGTTAAATAGTATTTAAATTAATTTTGCGAAAAACATGAAAATAATCGAATAATATGGTATTGTATATCAGGACTATCACAGATAATATTTTATATAATATAGGAGGTTCACCATCTTGGAGCGCCCAGGTTTTGATAATAGTAGATATCTTGAAGAACAGACACAAAAAATATTGAAACGCGTAGACCATTTTGATAAAAAGCTATACCTGGAATTTGGCGGGAAGCTCTTTTTTGATTACCACGCAGCAAGAGTATTGCCCGGATACGACCCAAATGTTAAGGTGCATTTGTTGCACAAATTAAAGGATCAAGCTGAGATTATCCTTTGCATCCACGCAGGAGATATAGAGAGAAGGAAAATCCGTGCCGATTTTGGTATTACATATGAAATGGATGCATTAAAGCTAATTGACGACCTGCGTTCATGGGATCTTGATATTGCTGGAGTGGTTATTACTCGTTACAAGGATCAACCCGCAGCTCGCTTATTTAAAAACACTTTAGAATTACGAAATGTCAAGGCATATGTACATAGGCCTACTCCCGGCTATCCTACCGATGTTAATTCTATTTTAAGCCCAGAAGGCTTTGGCTCTAACGCATATGTAGAGACCCAAAAACCACTGGTAATAGTAACCGGGCCAGGCCCTGGTAGTGGCAAATTGGCCACTTGTCTTTCTCAGATTTATAACGACAGTTTGAGGGGAATAAAAAGCGGATATGCCAAGTTTGAAACCTTCCCTATTTGGAATCTTCCCCTAAAACATCCAGTAAATGTAGCATATGAGGCAGCAACAGCAGACTTAAAGGATCTCAATATAATAGATCCATTCCACTTGGAGGTCTATGGAGAGACTGCTGTAAACTACAATCGTGATGTGGAAATTTTTCCTGTACTAAAAAGAATTTTAGAGCGGGTATCCTCATCAGAATCTATTTACCAGTCCCCTACAGACATGGGAGTTAACCGAGCTGGCTTTGGTATCATTGATGATGAGATAGTTCAAGAAGCATCAAAACAGGAAATCATTCGTCGATACTTCCAATATCGAACTGATTATGCCAAGGGCTTGGAGGAAAAGGATTGCTATACACGTGTTGAGATGCTAATGGAAGATTTCAAACTAAAACAAGAAGATCGAGAAACCGTTTCTACAGCGAGAAAGGTAATGGAGGATAAGTCTAAGAACGGCAAGGACAGCAAATATGGTGCTGCTATTCAGCTGAAAAATAGAGAGATGGCTACGGGCAAACGTTCCGTTTTAATGAATTCTGCATCCAGTGTTATTCTAAATGCCATAAAAATGGTATCAGGAATTCCGGATAGTATTCATTTGTTGTCGCCTAATATTATAGAATCCATTCAGGGTCTGAAGAAGGATATTCTTAACGAGAAAAACACCAGGTTAAACTTGGAGGAGACACTTATTGCATTAGGGATTAGCGCAACCACAAACCCAACTGCCCGATTAGCGCTGACTAGCCTTAAAGAGCTCTATGGTTGTGAAATGCATAGCACCCATATTCTGACCTCAGCAGATGACGCAGCTCTTCACAAGCTAGGTATAAACGTAACCTCTGACCCAACTTTCCCTTCAGATGATTTGTATCTAGGATAGATGTTGGATATAGGATACTGATAGATACCTATTATGCCTTACTTTAAGGATTGTTCAAATTAATGGAATATGCTTTACCGTGCTGTAACCTACTATTGGCTACAGCACTTTTCTTATCTAATTTAAAATATTTCTATCTTTTAAAAACCCAGCTATGAACTCTCGATATTGCTCATAGCTAAATAGAACATTTAACATTTCAACAAGATTGTTAGCATTTAGCCGAGTAGGCAGATTGAGTTCTCTAAGTAGTGCTGTTCTTAAGGTATTACTATCTTGTTTTCCAGACAAACCATCCCTATACAAATCATGCTTTGTAATATATTTGTTTTCCTCGTTAAACATCGTTTGCTTTTCATCAGCTACAATGTTTCGTTTGTCTTCATATATTCTATCTTGTTCTTCCTCTGTACTCTCTATATTACAACCTGCATTTTTTAATGCCTGTATGATAATATCTTGAGATACACCTTCGACACCTTTTAATCCTTCTTTACCTGGAGTGCTTTTTCTTTTTTCCTTTCCAGGAATTTCAGGAATGTAAGCATGTTTGATTTTATCTTGGGGAATTAAAGACTGAATATGTCTACGAATGAGAAATCCGGCCCTATCTGAATCCGTAAGGATCACTATCCCTCGCTTTTCAGCCAATAGCTTAATCATTTGCTTCCGATCCTTGTCTTTAAATAAGGAAAAGCCATGGGTAGGAATAATTAGACCACTTACAAATTGCTCCAATTTCATCTTATCATAGATTCCTTCAACAATAATGGCTTCCTTAATTACAATCATAAACCTTCCATATGCCTGCTTTCTTTTTATAGTGTCTTAATTATAGCATAAATTTTAAGAATTCATGTACTTCACAAAAATCTGTCAATAAAAATTTTAAAAATTCTAAATTTGAAATTTTAGCACTTTTACACTTTAAATAGCTAAACAGTTATAGTATAATGAAGAATAGAATCTTTTTATGTAATATTTTACAGATTACAATATTATAATTTTATATATTTTAGGGAGGCTTTAAAAATGGAAAGAGTTTATAATTTTTCAGCAGGCCCATCCGCACTCCCATTGCCAGTATTGGAGGAAGCCAGGGATCAACTGGTTAACACCAACGGCTGTGGAATGTCTGTTATGGAAATGAGCCACAGATCTAAGATGTTCTTGGATATCTACAATGAGGCAGAAAGCCTGCTTCGACAATTGATGGATATTCCAAACAATTACAAGGTCTTGTTTCTACAAGGTGGTGCCTCTACACAATTTGCCATGGTACCTCTTAATTTATTTGCAAAGAGTAAAAAAGCAGATTTTG
Source organism: Clostridiales bacterium (assembly GCA_012512335.1). Taxonomy (GTDB): domain Bacteria; phylum Bacillota; class Clostridia; order Caldicoprobacterales; family DTU083; genus UBA5454. The sequence continues at coordinate 3,793 of JAAZEK010000027.1, forward strand.
CAAATACTGGAGTATGGTCGAAAAAAGCAATTTCAGAAGCCAAAAGATACGGTACTGTAAACATCGTAGCTTCTTCTGAGGATACCACTTTCAGTTATATTCCAGAATTGGACGAGTCCAAGTTTTCCAAGGACGCTGATTACTTCCATATAACGCTGAATAATACCATTTATGGAACCCGATTTACTAAATTACCAAATACTGGTTCAGTCCCTCTGATAACAGATGCATCTTCCTGCATCCTTTCCGAGGTATATGACGTTAATAAATTCGGTGTTATCTATGCTGGTGCACAAAAAAACATAGGTCCTGCAGGATTGACAATTGTCATTATTCGAGAAGATTTGATTGGTAATGCAATGGAATCTACTCCAACGATGCTTGATTATAAGATACATGCAGATAATGACTCAATGTACAATACACCTCCCACCTTCGCTATTTATATGGCTATGCTAGTATTCCGTTGGTTAAAGGAAATGGGTGGGCTTCCTGAGATGGAAAAGCGTAATATAGAAAAAGCAAGCTTACTATATGATTATCTTGATGAATCAACTCTGTTCAGTGGTACTGTTGTACCTAAGGACCGTTCTTTAATGAATGTTCCCTTCCTTCTCCCTTCCGACGAGCTTAACAAGAAGTTTATCAAGGAAGCACAGGATGCTGGATTAGTAAACCTGGCTGGACACCGGTCAGTTGGAGGTATGCGAGCTAGCATATACAACCCAATGCCATTTGAGGGGGTTAAAGCCCTGGTAAGCTTTATGAAAGATTTTGAATTAAACAACAAATGATTATGAAGTAAAATAAATATACATTTTTTGTAGGGGGTTTTAATAATGTACAATATTAAGTTGTTAAACAATATATCAGATATCATATATTCGCAACTAACGCCTGAATCTTTTCAGATAACAGATGACTTAGATTCTGCCCATGGGATATTGGTTCGTAGTGCCAACATGCACGATATTACCTTACCTCCCAATCTTTTGGGTGTTGCTAGAGCAGGAGCTGGCTATAACAATATTCCTATAGATAAATGTACTGATCAGGGTATAGTTGTCTTTAACACTCCAGGAGCCAATGCTAATGCAGTTAAGGAATTAGTTCTGGCTTCTCTATTTCTGACTTCCAGGAAAATATATGAAGGCATCGAATGGGTTAAAACCTTAAAAGGCAAAGGCAACGAAATATCCAAGCTCATAGAAAAGGGCAAATCTGATTTTACAGGACCAGAGCTTGCTGGAAAGAAGCTGGGAGTAATTGGTCTTGGGGCAATTGGAGCCTTGGTAGCTAATGGTGCTCATGGCATCGGCATGGATGTGACTGGTTATGACCCTTTTATTTCCGTAAAGGCTGCCTGGAGCTTATCTCGTTCTGTACATCAGGCTGATAATTTAGATACCATACTAGCAGAATCTGATTATATAAGCATTCATATACCTTTGACCTCAGATACTAAAGATTACCTTAACAAGGAATCTTTCTCTAAAATGAAGAAAGGTGCTCGATTACTGAATTTCTCCAGAGGAGAATTAGTAAATACAGAAGACTTATTAGCAGCCATCGAAGAAGGTATAGTCAGTACCTATGCTACGGATTTTCCCAATGAGCAGCTTCTTGGAAGTGATAATGTAATACCAATACCCCACCTTGGTGCATCTACGCCAGAATCCGAAGACAACTGTGCTATGATGGCTTCTCAACAATTGAGAACATATATCGAAACAGGAAACATCGTTAACTCGGTCAACTTCCCACATTGTGAGATGCCTAACACTGGGCATATTCGTATTACTATTGCCCATCGGAATGTACCGAATATGGTAAGCCAGATCACCACACGCTTGGCCACAAACAATATTAACATTGCCAATATGATGAATAAAAGTAAGGGCAATGCAGCCTATACAATTATAGATATAGACGGTATCGCTCCAACTGAATTGCTCCAAAATATCTTGGATATAGACGGTGTAATAAAAGTCCGCAAGATTCCTCAAGAATAGCTTGATAACACAAAGGCTGTAGCATGAGCTACAGCCTTATTTATTTCATCTTTTATCCACTAGTACATCAGATTTTAAAAAGTGGTTCTAAGATTATATTATCATATATAGTATAATTTTTGTTCTTCATTCTATTAACTAAGGTCTCTGCAGCTACTTCGCCAATTTTCTGGGCAGGTTGTATTATTGAAGGGATTTTTATATCCATCAGGCCAGTATTATCCACCGCATCAAAGCAAACAACATATAAGTCATCGGGGATACTTAAGCCCTTAGCCTGAGCTGCCTTGATAGCGCCATAAGCAAGATAGTTGTTTGCAGCTAGCAGGGCATGTGGTCTTTTCTTGCGATTTAACATAGCCATCATCATTTTATATCCACTTTCTATCTGGAAATCTCCAACACCAATATATTTCTCGTCAATGCTTAGGCCATTACTATTCATCGCATTTTTCCAACCATGTAATCTTTTTATTGCTGAGGTTTCATGGAGGTTCCCTGTTAATATAGCTATTTCTTTATATCCTTTTTGAATTAGATGAGTAGTCAGATTGTATGAGGCTTTCTCATTGTCGATGGTAACATAATTATAATTAAGCTCTACATCTGGTAAATTATCTACAAATACTACTGGCATCCTTCTATTGATAATACTCTGAAAGTATTTCTTTTCTTTGCCTACTGTTGCAAGAATAACTCCGTCAACTTGTTTTTGAATCAACAAATTCATATAATCCTGTTCCATCTTTTGGTCATAATCACTGTTACATAGAATAGTTAAATAGTTGTTGTCTTTAGCTACCATAGTAGCACCTTTAGTTAGTAAATTAAAAAAATCATTAGATAAATCAGGTACTATAACGCCAATAGTCATACTATTTCGCTTGCGTAAGCTTCTAGCAATTTCATTTGGACGGTAATTAAGCTCAGCTACTGCCTCTAAGACTTTCTTTCTCGTCTCGTCACTAACCCGGTCTTTATCATTAATAACTCGGGATACTGTTGAAACAGAAATTCCCAAATGTTTTGCGATGTCAGTTAGCTTTACAGTCATTGTTTCTCCTACCTTTATGAAATAGTATTCTAATAAGCGTTCACAATTAAACTTTATTATAGTATATTTTACAAAGCAAAGTCAATTAATGATTTTGCTTTGTAAAAAACAACATTCCAAGGCAATGAGATAAGTCCCAATACCTTGGAATGCCTTGATACAAAACATTAACTTTATTTAATTTTCTCTCTAAGATCCTTCAAGCAAAGTGCTACCATTTCTTCTCCTATTTCAGGTGAAGAATCCACTGCTTCTTGAATAAACCATTCATCACTTTCGTGTAAACGGTCCAGTTGTACTGTTTCTGGATAAAGGGCGCTTAGTATGGAGCACTCGTATTTGCCTGCATGATCATAGCCCGTAGCATTCTGTACTTCCTTGCTAATAGCGGGCAATACAGTAATCCAATCCCAAGGGTTGTCATTACCATCCAAGGATTCATAGAATTCCTGGTTCGAATTATCTCCCCACCATCCAATGCCACGCTTTTCTTCCAGATACTCAAAGGTAAGCTTCTTAGCAGCTTTCATGCAGCTCAAGGTCATAGGAAGCAGGTTTTCCTGCTCATATTGGTGCTGTATGAGTATATAGATGTTTTGCCATCCACCATACAAAAAGGATTTTAGAATGTAATACATGTTCTGCTCAAATATATCAACATCTACATGTACTGTACCCTTTTCAGGCCCGGCTACTGCCCAGCTGGAAGGTCCATACCATACTGGAGGAGCAATCACCATTTCTACTTCCTTTTCCAGTCTTTCCAAAAGCCCCTGTGCGATAAGAGTATCACAACCGAAGGAACAATGAGGTCCATGGTATTCAATGGTACCTACTGGTATTACAAGAGGAGTCTTATTGGCTTTCGCCTTTTCTATTTCTCTTGGAAATATATTTTCCAGTCTCATTACTAATCCTTCTCTCTATTAAAAATCTAGTTCGTGGATCTTTCCAATTGGGTTACATAGACTTTCGAAACCGTCTTCTGTTACAACAATACCTTTTTCCCAACGCAATCCAAATGTGCTGCCGGAAACAAAAGTGTCTACCTGGAAGGTCATGTTAGGAGCTAAATTGTATGGAGAAGATGTCTCCATCCATGGAGCTTCTACTTCGATCATGCCAGTGCCATGACAAGGTCCATAAACAAAATTGTCTTTATAGCCTCTATCTACAAATAAATCATAATAGCCCTTAGCAATATTCTTTGCAGGTACACCGGCTTTAATTTGTTTTTCTGTCCATTGATGAGCTTCCAGACCAAACTCTACTAACTCTCGCTTTTCATCTGTTAATTTACCTACACCTACAGGAATACCAATACTAGGTGAATAGCCATCTATCTTAGCGGATAGGTTAAGCTGAACCAAATCACCTTTTTCAATGGTTCTATAGGAAGACCTTGAAATAGCGTGTCGTGTTGAAGCTTCACTAAATACGTACATGGGAAGCCCTTCATATTCTGCTCCATTTTCATAAATAACCTTTTGTGCAATACCTACCATTGATAATTCGGTAACGCCAGGTCTAAGGTTCTTAAGAACTTCGTCAATGGCCAATTCAACAATTCGGAAACCTTCGCGCATACAAGCTATTTCATTTTTTGATTTGATACTTTTCAAGTCAACCATAATATCCTTTACTTCAACAATTTCAGCATTAGGATATTCTTCCCTTAAACTTTCCATCATAATTACATTAGTGTTAAGGTAGCTGCCAATACCGATTCGAATATTGTCACCAGTAACTCCCATATCTCTAAAAACATCCCTAAAGGTATTAGGATTAAATTCTGGATATGCAGGATCTGCTGATTCGCGGTAAGCAAGGAGTGGATATATTTTGTCAATTTTAGCAACGTCGGATGCAAAAATAATACACTCAGGACCTACAAGAAGAGAAGCTTGACCATCAGGTGTAATTGCTACGCCTGTTCTTTCAAACACGGGCCAAAATCCACTGAAATAACGTGCATCAGCATAGTCTGATTCACTGGAGTTTACAAGGAAAACATCCAATTTTTTTTCAGCTACCATTTTTGCTGCCCTCTTTATCCTGTCTTGATACTCATAATCGGGTATTCTAATTCTACTCATGTGTTCTTCCTCCTATTTTTTTATTCTTTTATTGAAAAAGCTTAATAACTATATTTTTGATTCTTTTAACCGCTAAGCATTCACTGCTTCAATTCTTTCTTTCATTTTCTGTGATTGCTCTGGATTTAGTAAACCTATTTGTACATTAAACTCTACCTTTTCCCCTGCTGGTAATACTTCTACATTACCTAATTCCTTTTCCTCTAGATAACCTCGATGTCCAGCAGTAGCAGGTAAAACTATACCTATTGCATCCTCGTCCTTAGTTCGGGCTATCCAACGGACTCCGTATTTAAGCTGAGAAGGTCGGTGAGAAACATAGCTAGAATATCCATCGGGATGTAGTTGCATAGTATGCGCATCACCATTATCATCTTCATTATACTCAATAATGAAAACTAATTCTGGATTATATGCTTGAGTCGGATCGATTACATGATGAAGCTCTGGCTTTTCCTTCAACTCATTTGCGTACCCAATCAACTCAGCATACTTGGGATCTGAGCTCATGGTGCTAGGAAAGTCAGCATGAATTTTTACCTTTTCTGGTGTATAATCAGCTGTGTAGATGATTTCACTGTTGTTTACTGGTAGGAAATTAATATGCATTAGGTACATAAGATCCATATCAGTATTTTTTAGATTTTCGATAGTCATGGAAACATCAAGAAGAGAGGAATCTTCGTATACCTTAATTTTTGGTACTGCTATGTGATTACATTCAAAACCAACTACATGATGAAAACTTCCACTAAGAGTTATGTATTTTCCTTTTTCATCTTCTCCTGTCTGTAACCAGGCTTTTTGGTATCCAGCATTGGGAAGCTCCCCGTGTTGGGGATGGGTGTCTTCTTCAGCAGGGTTACCCATAGCAGTTGCACCACAATGTAATAAGAAAGCGCCATAGGTTTCGCCAAAACTAACATTTGGAATAGGCTCTTTAAACATGGATTTCATGGTTAGGTTTTTACCTAAAAAGCTGCAATCCCAAATTTGTTGGCCTTGATAAGGTAATGTTACAATGAACCCCAAATTATTTTCGATTCGAAGTGCATGAACACCGGTATCGAATAGGTATGAAAAAGCCTTAAGATTGCCATTTTGCACAATCAATTTTTCCCTTTCCGAGAAAAAGCTTTTGTCAAGGTTAACGGTAATAATACTCATAACTGCTCTCACCTCTCGATAAATTTTATTGTAAAAACGTTATTATAGCTTCATTATAGTTATTGCCTCAACTAAAGTCAAGCCTTTTAAAGAATTTTTAAATCTATCGGTAAAACTGACAAATCTGACTGTGCAAACTGCTCAATAAAAACGGGTAATGATATGATATATTTATAGAGATCCCCGCAATACAATTTCCGATGGTAGAATACGAAGCCTTTCCACGCTTTTATTTTTCATAATATCAACCAATATTTCTGCACCTGCAAATCCCATATCATAAAGAGGCAATTCCACAGCTGTCATACCTGGATGACACAGATTATGGAAGGCTGATGTGCCTAAGGAAGCCACCAGCAGGTCATCTGGAACCTTTTTTCCTAATTCAGCAGCTACCTTTAATGTAATGTATCCGAATCGTGGGCTTCCTGCTAATATACCTTGAGGCGGGTTAGACTTATTAGTTA
>JAAZEK010000235.1 GCA_012512335.1 Clostridiales bacterium
TGTTCTTTTCGCATATCTCAAATACTGGTTCACATGCATATAGACTATCTCCCAGTAAGCATATGGGTAATCGAGGATATTTATTTTTTAGTTTAACTTGAAGTCTTTTAAATGCGTTGATTTCGCAATCCTTATGCCGATATCGGCATAAGGATTGTTATACGGATATTTGTTTTATCCCGATGTTATAGAACATTATACCTAATCCTATGCAATATAATAGTTTCAGCAACGAATTCCTAAGAACGTCGGGATAAAATTATGTCATATAGTGCAATAATATTTATGCGAGAGATGATCTCGACAAATATTATGAGGTGGTAGTTATATGGAACTTGACACAGTAATTCAAAATGCATTATCTGAACTAGAATCTCTTCAACATAGTAGCCTAACTATCGGCGTTTACAAAAATGGTTATAACAGAATTAAAAAGTATTTACTTGATTTAAACATAAGCAAATACACAAAGGATGCAATGGGGATGTATCTTTTTCATCAAAAACAACGTATGGAAAGAGGTGAAATTAAGGTAAAGCATTATCGATTCTTACGTAGGCTAGCTTATACACTATACGAATGCCAACAATCAGGTTCAATTTCATGGGTAGCAGAAAAGAGTAGAGATTTTAACAATCCATATTTTCAGAATTTGTATTCTACCTTCTTTTCTTTACAAGAAAAAGAGTTGTCGCCTAAGACCATTCAAACAATGAGAGTTTACGTTTATGGTTTTCTAATATATCTCCAAACAAAAGGTTTCAAAGATATCAAAGAGGTAAGCGCCACAGTTATCCAGTCCTATATCATAAACTTTGCATCCGAAAGAAAAAATCCCGATCTTGGAAATTTTGTTTATGCTTTGCGAAAATTTTGGGAGTATTTGAAGGAGATAGGAGAAACAGCATTAGATGCAAGGTACATTATCCAAAAACCAGCCGTACACCGAAAAAGTGTTATGCCATACTTTTCAAAAGATCAAATTGACGAACTATTGAATGCCGCTAAAGGGGAGAGTATGAAGAAGAAAAGGGATTATGCAATGATGACTTTAGCAGCCTATACGGGTATGCGGTTTGTTGATGTGGCTAATCTAAAGCTTACTGACATTGATTGGAGGGCTCATACGATAAAAATAGTCCAGCAAAAAACTGGCCAAAGTAACACGCTTCCATTATCTACAGAGGTTGGAAATGCAATTGCCGATTATATTATAAACGCACGCCCGGAATGCACATCACCCTATATTTTTTTAAGAACATCAGCTCCATTTTCAAAACTGAAAAGCGGTTCACATATTGTGAAATCCTATCTTCCAAGTGCAGATGCTGGCATTTCACCAATTGGCTTTCATGCATTTAGAAGAGGTATGGGTACTAGAATGCTTGAATGTGACATTAATGTGTCCATCATATCACAAGTTCTAGGTCACAGCGAAGTAGATTCCATAAAACCTTATATATCACTAAGTGTTGAAAAGCTTAGGGAATGTTGCATGCGGATGCAGGAATTGGGCATTCCGGGGAGGAAACAAACATGGATATAGTATATAAAAGTATGTTTGCACCATACATTATTGATATGATTACATACAAGAAAGCATTAGGATACTCTGAATCTACCTACCGTCAGAACCTTTTGAACTTTGATAGATTCTGTTATGATAAACACCCCAAGGAAAAAAACATCACGCAAGAGTTAGTAAGTGAGTGGATTGTAGCTAGACCCAACGAAAATATAAATGGTGTAAAGCGTCGTGCCTCTGCGATACGAGCTCTAGCTAAATATATGAATGCAGTCGGTATAGCTGCTTACGTCATACCATTAGAATCATTAGGTCGAGACAAACCTTTTACAGCATACATTTACTCTAATAGTGAATTGAAATCTTTCTTTCATGCCGCAGACCAATATCCAAAAAGTAAGCGTTCGCCTTTGAAAGAGCGAACTGTACCAGTGTTATTTAGGCTTATTTATAGCTGTGGTTTAAGACCACAGGAAGCCAGAAACTTAAAGTGTAGTGATATTAATTATGACAACAAGACGATATATATATCCGACTCCAAAAGACATAAAGATAGGGTTATTCCACTTGATTCTGAGATAATGGATATATGTAAAGAGTATGATCTTGCTGCTAACGTAATGTTTCCTTCGAGAACATATTTTTTCCAATTTTGTAACAAAAATATACCCTGCTCTAATGCATGGGTTGATATTGTTTTTAGGCAATGTTGGAAATTGACAGGCATTCAACATTTCCATAATGGGCAAACACCCAGGGTATATGATTTTCGCCATAATTATGCATCCCGGAGGATAATGCAATGGGTAGATGAAAGTAAAGACTTAAACATTTTAATTCCATACCTAAGTGCATATATGGGGCATATTTATTTAAGAGACACATTTTATTATGTGCATCTAATCCCGGATTTGATTGCAAGTTCACCAGGTGTTGATTGGAATAAAACGTCAGACTGTATACCGGAGGTGCTGAAATGAATAAGCAACATGTTGATATCTTGTTCAAACTCCTCAGGGACTATCTAACAATTTATCTTCCTAAACAGAGGTGCCTTAGCGAGAACACTATAAAATCTTACCGGGATACCTGGAATCTACTTCTTGACTATGTCGCCGAAACTAACAAGATTCATATATGGCAGATTACACTTGAAACGCTTAATAGTTACATAATATCTGAATTCATAGAATGGCTCAAAAACGAAAGGAACTGCTCAAACAACTCTATAAATCAAAGACTTGCAGGGATTCGAGCTTTCTTTAAGTATGCTGCAATACAGCAACCTATTACTGCAATGCATATGTCTGATATTTATAACATCCCCTACAAAAAAATTGATAAGAACAAAACCGTTCCGTTTTTAACAGAATCCGCTCTTTCGGCAATTTTTCAGCAACCGAATACAGAAAAAAAATCTGGGGTGAGGGATTTGTTCCTAATGGTGCTGATGTATGATACCGCAGCACGGATAGGCGAAATGCTAAACTTGAAAGTATGTGATCTTGATCACAATTCAAAGACGCCTGTAGCTTATTTAACCGGTAAAGGCGGAAAGAAAAGAATTGTTCCAATTATGAGCAAAACAGTCCAACATTATCTGAAATATCGCAAACTATATTTGAAAGATAATGAACAGGAGCAGTTCCTGTTTTATACTATCCGTCATGGCTTGCAAATGAAAATGTCTGATGACAATGTGGCGAGATTTCTGAAACAATATGCAAAATCTGCAAGAGATATTTGTGATGAAGTGCCGGATAGTGTAAATCCTCATATGTTTCGTCATGGAAGAGCTATGAGTTTATATAGGAATGGCATGCCGTTGGCATTATTATCACAATTCTTGGGACATAAAAATCCTGAAACAACCTTGATTTACGCATACGCAGATACTGAAATGAAAAGGTTGGCTATTGAAAAAGCGACAGGCAGTACAAATCCAATTAACACAAAAATAGATGCCCTTTGGGTTAATGATGATGAAATGATAAAAAAACTATACGGTCTAAAGCAATAGCATTTTAGTTTTATCCCGATGTTTTGAGACTAATATTGTTAAAACTGTTATATTTCGCAGAATATGGCATATTGTTTTCAAACATCGGGATAAAACAGATATCCGTATAACAATCCTTATGCCGATATCGGCATAAGGATTGCGAACGCAAAGCATTTCGCAGGCTGGCAGAGAAAATTAAGAAGATATTTAGGAATACACATATTACCCTCTTGCTTGATGGTCTGTATGCTTGCGGTCCCATAATACAGATATGTTTGAA
>JAAZEK010000236.1 GCA_012512335.1 Clostridiales bacterium
TAACGATTACATTAAATTCATTGATCGGATCTTACCAGAACTACAAAAACTACTTTCTGAAGCAGGCTCTCAATTACATTATTGTATATGTCCTAAGTGTAAATATTCGGGGTATTCTCGATATGAGAATGTTTGTCCTAACTGCGGATTCACTAGTGATGACTTTTAAGGAATCGTCGTCCATAGTGATTGCTAAAACAGTGGGGTGACTAACTTCAGATAACAAAATTTTCACGCTACGGGCATGCTTACGTGTCGTTGCTGCCACACCGTCTCACCGGACGACAAGCGTCGCTAACGGGGAGGGCTCCGCTGGTCCGGTTCGCCGGCGTCGTGAAAACAAAACGATAATAACGAAATGTCGCTGCGCTTCCATTTCGCTATTATCGTGCCGCGGGTCAAGCCCGCTGCTATGCATCTGTGGCGAGCACCACATCGCATATCAGCAGGTTTACGAAATCCCTTCGGCAAGTGCGAGCACTAGGCCTCCCGGACTTCGTAAACCCGCGGCACGTTATCGGAAAGATGAGGCAAATGACGGTGATTCTTGCACTTATTAATGTAGCGGCATTGAAGCATATATGAAATACTAATTGATCTATGATTTATATAATAATACAATCTGAAGGTGATATCATTTGGAAGAAATAAAATTAGTTGGTGTTAATAAATCAAATTGGATGGATGTAATATTTATGACTACAAACCCTAGTGGGCAGGCAACAATCTGTGAAGAGTTTGTTGCTTCAAATGCATTATCTATTGTTCAATCAGTATTTGAAGAGAACTGGACAGTCAAAGCAGTTTATGCTGATAATATTTTAGTGGGATTTACTATGTACGGATATAACGATAAAGAGTTGTTTTATGAAATATGCAGGATAATGATAGACAGAAAGTATCAAAGAAAGGGATATGGTAAACAAGCATTAAGACTTGTGATTGATGAATTACGTCAAAAAAGTGATTGTAATGAGATTTTTTTATCCACTGATCCTAAAAACCACAAAGCCATAAACTTATATGAGGGTTTTGGTTTTGAAAGTACTGGAAAAGAAATTGACGATGAGATACTTTATATCCTTACAATTAATAAGCAAGAGTATAACTGATACATTCAGATAGTAAGTGTAAATACATTGAGTGGATTAGAGTGTTAAGCCTCAGTGTCCATGTTGATCTTGCTTTGGGGGCCTCATCCTTCCGATAACAGCGTATTCCCAAACTATGAGAGAAAAATTAAAGTAGTAAACAGATTTCGGGAATACGCGTGACATTATACACAATGCCCCTTCAGGGAAGTGCGATGGAGCAAATGGGAGGAGATAAGTTAATGATAGACAATAATGATTTTAGAACTTTTTTAAGAGACCTGTATAAGAAAGATCCGTGTGAGGTTCTTCCAAATGCAATATGGAAAACAGATGATAGATTGAATAATCTTCAATGTTCATATATATGTATTGACAATGAGCTCGTAAATCTCGAAGGGTGGGATATAAATGGACTTCATATATTTTGGAATAAGGAAAGGAAAGTTGTTCAATCATTCCGAAAAATTATGGAACGATCTAATTTTATGATAATACATAATGATTATTTTCAACAGATATGTACTGATGGATATAGTTTAGTTAAACCATATTTTCGCATTAAGCATGATAATAAAAACATTTTACCCTATTCTTTGACTAATGACTTTTACATTAATGAATCATGTCCTGAAAAAGAGTTTAGCGAGATTGCAGATTTTATTGGGAGATGTTATAAGGATTTACATCCGAGTGCAGAGACGGTTAGAAGTTGGACAAGCCATAAAGTATTTGATAATAATCTTTGGATATGGATTATGGATAAACACAAGAATATCCCAGTTGCTTTAGGTATAGCTGAATTTGATAGTAGTGTACCAGAGGGATCTCTTGAATGGATACAAGTACTTCCAGAATATCAAGGGAGAGGATTAGGGAAAGTTCTTGTACTTGAGTTATTGAATAGGTTAAAAGGAAGAGCCGAGTTTACTACAGTTTCAGGTGAAGTAGATAATGTAACAAATCCAGAAAGATTGTATAGAAGTTGTGGATTTAGTGGAAATGATATTTGGTGGCTTCTTCGTACGTAACTAAGAGGGGGCACTACGTATAATAACGTATTTGCGTAAAGGTGCACTAGGGCACAATCTTAGGGCAATGTGCACCACATCCCTTCACCGGGAGCGAAGCTCCGCTAAGGGAGTCTATTTTTAGGGTCCGGTTCAGGGATGTCACAAATATGAGAAATTGTTGTAATGAATAGAAGGTGAGAATGGAGGTAATACCCTTGAAGCATTTCGATAATTGGTTTACAGTTGAAGAAATAGACTCAATGACATATGCCATAAGCGAATATGGACATTGGGAGAAGGTTCATTCTTATCTAGTAGTCGGAGACAAATATGCAGCATTAATTGATACAGGA
>JAAZEK010000237.1 GCA_012512335.1 Clostridiales bacterium
TCTGGGTATAATAAGCATTCCATCCTGCATTGTGCCGGTAAAGTAATATTGGTTTATCTTACTGAAAATCATAACCCAGCTCCATTGGGGGTGATCCTGATTCATTTTACTCCTAAAACGTTCCATTCTATTGTTAAGCTCTAGTGCTGGCACTCTATTATCCATCGAATTCTCCTTTTATAGTTACTGCTTACGTTACTGTTCACTGGGAAGTAAAATAATAAATATATTATTTTGGTGTGAACAGTAATCTTCTTACTATCCTTTCTTCTGTACATAGAGTAATTATACTGCAAAAACTCCATTTATACAGTATAATCGAAGAATAGAGATTTTTAAAGCAGAAAGGAATAGATAAAATGGATATAAAATCAATACTAGCTACAGTTGATCACACCTTATTAAGCACAACTGCTAGCTGGGATGAAATTAAAAAAATATGCGATGATGGAATACAATTTCAAACAGCATCTGTTTGCATTCCACCTTGTTATGTTAAAGCCGCTACCCAATATGTAAACGGAAAGATTCCTATTTGTACAGTAATAGGGTTTCCAAATGGATATTCAACAACAGCGGTTAAGGTCTATGAAACCATTGATGCAGTAAATAATGGAGCAGATGAAATAGACATGGTTATCCCAGTTGGTAAGTTGAAGAATAAAGAATTTGACGAGTTATTAGACGAAATCAAGGCAATAAAAAAGGCTTGTCAAGGCAGAATTCTAAAGGTAATAGTAGAAGCCTGCCTGTTAAGCCAACAGGAAAAAACAAAAATCTGTGAAATTATTTCTTTATCTGGTGCCGATTTTATTAAAACCTCTACTGGCTTCTCTACTGGCGGTGCTACAAGAGAAGATGTAGCTTTTTTTGCGAAAGAAGTTCAGCCCCATGTTAAAGTTAAGGCCGCTGGAGGAATTTCCACCTTAGCTGATGCAGAGGATTTTCTAAGTTTAGGAGCATCTCGCCTTGGAACTAGCAGGATTGTCAAAATAGTTAAAGATAACCCTTCTGCTTATGCAGATTAGTTAGTAGGCTTGTTAGATCCATAATAAACAATACCTCGCTCTGAATCTACAGTTACCACAGAGCCATTTTTTAGTATTTTAGTGGCATTCTCTGCCCCTATAACTACAGGTATTTCCAGCGCCATTCCTACAACAGCTGCATGGACATTAGTTCCATTTTCCTCTACAATTATTGCAGACGATCTTCTTAATAGTGGGAGTATATCATTATTTGTGTATGGAACTACTATAATATTACCGTCTTTGAAAGATTCCTCAGCTTCCTTTATTGTTTTCGCTACACTTAGTTCTCCTGTAAAGATACCCGTACTTGTACCTTTGCCTTGAACTAATATCTTCCCAACTGTTTGAACTTTCAATATATTAGTAGTACCACTGATGCCAACAGGAACTCCAGCTGTTATAGCTATAATATCTCCATTTTCTACTATATCTGATTTTCTTGCTATATCCGCACCCATATCAAACATTTCATCAGTAGACTTAGCTTCTTTTACTAGAAAAGGAACAACACCCCATGACATGTTTAATTGCCGTTGCACCTGTGGAGAAGTTGTAGTAGCTATTATGGGACAAGCTGGACGAAATCGTGAAATCATCCTTGCAGTACGTCCGGATTGAGTAACAGTAACTATAGCTGCAGCACTTAAATCCATGGCAGTAGTGCAGGTAGCATGACTGATGGCATTGGTTACGCTAATTTCCATTTGATATCGCATATCTAAAAACTCTTTCCAATAATCAATAGACTTTTCAGCTTTCTTTGCTATTCTATCCATAGTACACATGCTCTCAATAGGATATTTACCAGCAGCTGTTTCTCCTGAGAGCATAATTACGCTGGTTCCATCAAAAATTGCATTGGCAACATCACTTGCCTCTGCTCTTGTTGGTCTTGGATTACGTATCATAGAATCTAGCATCTGTGTAGCTGTAATAACAGGCTTCCCATTTCTATAGCATTTGTCTATAAGCATTTTTTGTACCAAGGGTACTTCCTCTACAGGAATTTCTACGCCCAAGTCACCTCTTGCTACCATTATACCGTCAGATACCTTTAAAATTTCGTCTATATTATCTACCCCTTGACGGTTTTCTATCTTCGCTATTACCTTTATACTCTGACCGCCATGCTTGGTCAGAACTTTCTTGATTTCCATAATATCCTCTGGTTTTCGGACAAATGATGCAGCAATAAAATCAAATTCGTTTTCTATACCAAAACAAATATCGGATATATCCTTCTCTGTCAGAGATGGCAGTTGAATTTCTACCCTAGGTACATTGATTCCTTTTTTATTTCCTATTGTCCCACCATTAAGAATGGTACAATGTATATCCATATCTTGTATATGATCTACTTCTAAATCAATTAAGCCGTCATTAATTAAAATATGGTCTCCTTTTTTAACGTCCAAATATAAACCCTTATAGGTAATGGAAACCTTTGTGTTGTCTCCAATTATATCTTCATTTACTAAAGCAAAGGCATCTCCATCCACCAGGGTGGCCTCTCCAGACTCAAAAGAACCAGTACGTATTTCTGGACCCCGAGTATCTAATAGTACAGGTATAGGTTTCCCCAACTTTTCTCTAACATTTTTAAATGTATCCAGACGCTTTTTTTGCTCCTCATGATCTCCATGGGAAAAATTCATCCTGGCTACATCCATTCCACTACTTATCAATTTCTCTAATAAGATCGGGTCATCTACTGCAGGGCCCAATGTACATATTATCTTGGTTTTTCTCAATTAAACTTCCTCCAATATAGTTTTAACTTATCAATGACGACATATATGCTTAAAATCCTACATTTTTTACTACGCGATTATTTTATCATATAGACTTAAATAAATCTATTGCTACTAAATCAACAGTTAAAACCAAAGGGGGAGTTTGTAACTATACCGATTCATTCTCCTTTACCGTAAGAACTACCTTGCCAACGCTCTCTCCCTTTTCTAAAAGTGCATGGGCTTCTTCTGCTTTTGTTATTGGCAGAGTTGCATAAATTGTGGGACGCACCTCACCCGATTCAACTTTTGGCCATACCTCTTTTACAAGACTTGATAGAATCTCCGCCTTTACTGTGGGTGGCTTGCTACGCAAGGTACTACCGATTAGCCTAATATTTTTCATATACATAGTGCGAAGGTTCACGTCTGTTTTGTCTCCAGCCAATGTAGCAATCATAATCCATCGGCAGCCGTAAGCAACATAAGGGAAACATTCGCCAACCTTTTCGCTACCTAAGCAATCAATAGCAATGTTTAAGGGGTGACCGTTATCTGCCTCCCTTTTCAGGACATCAGTAATACTCTCTGTCGAGGTATCCACCACCACATCTGCATTTAAATGCGAAATGGATTTTGCAATATCCGCCGAAAGAACGCTAGTAATAACACGCAAACCAAAAGCCTTAGCCATGGGAATAATGACACTTGCAAGTCCACTTGCACCGGCGTGCATTAAAAGAGTATCACCCTTTTTCGCACCACCTTCAATAAACAGGTTTAAATAGGCTGTTGCAAAGGCTTCTGGTAGTGCCGCCGCCTCAATCATTGATATACCATTTGGTATCGGCATTAACATACTGTGGTGAACCGCTACAAATTCAGCATATCCGCCACCACCTAAAAGAGCACAAACCTTGTCGCCAACCTTCCAACCACTTTCAGTCACTGCCTCTGGTGACATTTCTTTAATTACCCCTGCTATTTCAAGTCCTGGCCATTCCGGACACCCTGGCGGTGGTGGATACTCCCCTGCTCTTTGCATTAAATCCGCACGATTTAGTGCTGCCGCATGAATTTCTACCAGCACCTCACCTTCCTCCAATACGGGGTTTGGAACATCGTCCCATCTCAAACTCTTGTCATCATTTACAAGAATCGCTTTCATCATAAATCATTCCTTTCAAATTGCATCAAGTTTTTTTAGCTCAATACTAACTCCTTCTTTAATGCTTTTAAAATCTGTTGACTTAAGCCCCGTGGCTTTCAAAACCTTTGAGTTATCGATCTTTCTGTCATAGGCTCTGTCATAATACCAGTTCCATTTATCACAAGGGTAGTCTGCCGGCACCCAATTGAATTGAACGCTTAATAGTTCGGTGTAAATATCGACCACCTCAGCCCAAGTTAAATTTTGTGCCGAAGAAATCGTGTACGCTTCGCCGATACATTCTTTTTTAAACAAAAGATTGGCTATAAGCTTTCCGGAATTTCCTGCCCAATCAAGTCCTGCTGTAAGATTTTTTGCTTCAAGTGGAAGCTGTACTGCCTTTCCTTCTTTTGCAGCATCGATAACAGTGTGTCCTGATACCATGTTGATGTCCAATCTTCTGTCAGAAAAAGATATGACCGGACGAACAATCGTCCAATTTTTAGGATGAGGATTGTTTGCCAAAAATCTCTCTGCCCTTGACTTTGACAAAGCGTAATCTTCTTTTTCGTGGAATAAGGGATCATCGGTGATTACGTCAATTAATTGAGGTGCGCTTTCTGTAATCGGATGTTGCACATCAGCATAAACGCGGTACGAGGAAAGGAATATCAAATGATCGGTGCTTTTTGACAGTAGCTCATGATATGGGATGTAATCCTTATAGTTTTCGTAATGAATAAAATTCACGATACCGTCATAATGCGTTTGACGAAACAGTTCCTCCAAATACTCTACTGTGGCTCGCGCCTTATAGTATCTCAGATTATCGTTATCGGAGATCTTATCTTCAAGGCAAATAATATCTACGCAATGCCCTAAATTCAACAGTTCCTCCGCTGTATACCTACCAAGCGTTCCGCCGCCTGCTATCAATAAAACCTTTTTCATTATTAATCCCTCCAATCAAACAAGACACCTATAGGAAAATTTCGTTTTCATTTAGCCACGTCCTTTCCGCAAGACTTCAATATAAGCTCGTACAGACCAAGCTCGTATTCGTAGGAATACGGATTTTCCTTCCCTCTCACAAGCTCGGCAAAATTTCGCATCATACCATCGTAACGGTCGTATACATCGCTTTGGCTTGTGCTCCATGGTTTTGACCAATTTGACCCTGTGTTGTCATAGCATTCATTGGAAACGGTATATTGCCCGCCCTGAGTTGAAATCTCAAGCGGCTTTACCTCTATCGTTCCTTTTTCTCCGCAAATGACCAGTTGCCTTCTCAAAAAGCCACCGCATTCATTATCACTGGTTTTGGCGAAAGACACGCCGTTTGGATATTTGAATACCACCATACCGTAGTCCTCGGTATAAATACTGTCAATGCCCGTGGAGCAATTGAGGGGAATGATTTCCATTGGCTCGCCTTGAATTTGATAAATTAAATCAATCAAATGACAGCCCAAGAAAAACATCATGCCACCGGGAAAGTTTTCGAGCCATTGCCTGACATCCGGCGTGTGCTTACAATTCATATGCGCTTCAACGGAATAAATTTTACCTAGCTCCCCATTCTTCACCTTATCAATCGCCTCTTTGATTTTAGGGTTAAATCTGTACATATATCCGATTGAAAATACCAGTTTTTGGGTTCTTAATGAATCTACAAGCTTTTTGAAATCAAGAAAACCGATGCCGCCTGGCTTTTCCATGTGCAAGTGCTTGCCTGCCTGGGCAACCATAAGTGCATACTTTGTAAGATATATTTCTTCGGTTTCCACTGCTACAGCTTCAATTGCCGGATCGTTCAGTATTTCGTCAACCGTCATTTCCCGATATCCCTTGAAGATTTCTGCCTGTTTGGGGAATTTTTCCTGTTCGTTTTCAGGAAAAGAGTATCCGACCACTTCGAATAGATCCCCTTGTTTCAGCAAGCATGACCAAACGGCATTTCCATGGCTGTTTTCGCTTGTTCCTATTTGTGCGATTTTAATTTTTTTCATAGCATTATCCTCTTATTCAATTATATTGGGTAAATAATCAAAATTATCTCTGACCGCTTTTGCTGCTCTTATGGTTGGCTGCGTCAAAACGGCGTGTTCATCGTGTTCCCTCACCGCGAGATAGGTTACGCATCCGAGCTGCGCGCCTATCATTCTGTGGATCTTAGAATGTGTACCGCTGGACAAAAACAAAAACGGAACCTTGAGTTCCTTTTTCATAAGAGCGGTTATCCTCAAATTTTCCATCTGCTCTTCATCAGAATTGGCAGCCGTTACAATCTTTACAATGTCCGCACCGCGTCTTTGCTGCTCTAAGGCAATTTCCAAAACAATCTCGGCAGGAGTAAATTTAAGAACGTGAGAGGACATTAGGGCCTCCTTTCCCATCGCGTGAATTTTATCTATCAGCTTCATCTGCTTATCTATGGCGTCTTGCTTCATGGAAAGCTCCAGGCCTATTCCCATGCCGCTCTCGCTGTCAAACGCACTGCCCATCACATCGCCCAGAGTCGCACCGCAGCTTAACGCGTCCAAAAGCTCCTCTGTCAGCTCCTCGTCGGAATATCCTTTGTTTTCGTTGCCTCTGTAATTTGTTATGTATATTGGATGACCCGCGCAGGCAGAAAAGATTTTTCTGTAGTTTTCTTCAGTTTTATATTTCCTTTTTAAGCATTCAAGCTGTATTCCGAGACAGTCTGCACCGTCGTATATTGAATTTTTTATTACGTAGCGAATGCTGTCTGGATCGCTTTTTAAGACCATACCGGTTATAAGAGGGCGCGTTTGATTTAGAAATGTCGGTTTCATATTATTACCACCTTCCCATAGCATTTCTGCCACCGTCAATCATGATGTTTTCCCCGTTGATAAACTGACCCTTTTCGGATGCGATGAATAGTATCAGGTCAATTATCTCCTGTGGCTCGGCGGCTCTGCCAAGCAGTGTTTTCATGTTAGCCATTGCGGCACGGGTCAGCACGGGACCGGGAGAAATACAAACGCATCGAATGCCGTATTTTGACCCGAACTGCGCTATGGATTTTGTAAGTCCGTACATTAGCCCCGCTTTGGATGTCGGATAATCCACCCCGTACCCGTCGCCCTCAGCCCCAGTGATCGAGCCGATGTTGATGATCAGACCGCTGTGCTGTTCTCTCATCGACCTCAATACCGCGTGAGCAAAATAGAAAGGGCCTTTGAGATTGACGTCGATGCCCCAATCGTATACCTCGATTGGCACATCGGGAAACTCCGGGTATACGGTTCTGTCAACCTTTTGCATGCGCACAGCCGTTCCACCAGCAAAATTACACATAATATCTATGCCGCCAAACGTTTCTACGGCGATATCCCTGGCTTTGCACACCTGTTCATAGTCGCGCACGTCACAAGTTATACCAATCGCCCTGCCATGCCCCTTTGCATTTATTTCATCAACGCATTTTGAAAGAGCTTGTTCGTTTACATCGCACATTGCGACATTTCCCCCTAGCTTTGCAAAATTTTGCGAGAATAAAAGACCCATTCCCGATGCCGCTCCGGTAGATACGGCTGTTTTATTGGTAAAATCCATATTTTCCTCCTAATTCTTTTTTCTGCAACCGTCTATTCGATAATCCTAACGTGAAATATACGCCGCTTTGTCGCTTACCAAGAAGCAAATGTCACACAAATATGCCGAAGCTCCCGTAATGATTACGATTTTATTTTGTAACTCCATAAAATTACCCCTTTTCGATGATTTAGATTATTCTATCATCTTGCAGTATACGATTCAACATGATATACTGTAAAAAAAGTAACTATTCTGCAAACCGAGGTATAAAAGATGAAAAATAACGGAGTTTTTGTTTCAGATCTTTCGACGTCAAAGCATATTTTTAACAGCTATCATTTTTGTAGAGGAAACAGCAACAAAAGAAAAACGAGAATTGGTATTATCGTAAAAGGGAGCGGAGTTTTTATCTATTTAAATAAAAAACTGGCAGTAAGTGAAGGAGACGTGGTGTTTATTCCCGAGAATATTTATTGCTACTCCGAATGGCAGGGCAAGCCTGATATTGAAGTGATGTATGTCAGTTGTTTTATCCATTACGACGGGTTCGGATATGAGCCGCAAACTATACTCTGTGATAATATCGTCAAAAAGAAATTAATAAAGATAAGCAAGCTTTTGTCTTCGGATTACATAGAGTGTTTGGAGGCGTATTCGATATTCTATAAGGTTTTGCAAATTATACTTCCACAAATGGTACCATCAAATATCGCATTTGATAAAACCTTGCAAACTGCAATTGAATATATCACGAACAACTGGAATCAACCCTTTTCCGTTAGCGATGTGGCAAAACGATGTTGTGTCAGTGAATCAAAACTCTATCATCTGTTTCAAAAAGAACTGGGACAAACGCCCATTAGATTTTTAAATTCAATAAAAATTAATATTGCTATCGAGTATTTGGAAAATCGCGATTATTCTATTGCAACAATTAGTAGATTGGTGGGCTTTAATTCTGAAAATCATTTTAGAAAAACCTTTGTTTATTATACAGGAACAACCCCTTTGAAATATAGAAAACGTATTATATAAAAACAGCAAATGAGCGACCATAACGGCCGCTCATTACATAAAAAATGTTGGCAAAAAGAAAATCGAGTGTTCACTTGGGTTATGAACACTCGAAATGGTGCGGATAAGAGGACTTGAACCTCCACCGTATTGCTACGACTAGAACCTGAATCTAGCGCGTCTGCCGATTCCGCCATATCCGCATGTATTGGCAATGAAAATATTATAGCCAATACACGGATTAAAGTCAATTATTTTTTTGTGCTACGTTTTTTAAAATCTGCATCTATTTCATCCTTCCAATCTTCCGAAACACTATGACTGGTACGAAATCGACTTACTGCCTTACTAAGTATTTCATAATTAAGCTCGGTACCTTCGCTGTCAGCATGATAATTTACAGCTCTTTCCTTCGCTATACCAAACTGACCTGCAGTGTCAATGGCATCTATATTAGCTCCCAGAAATAAGAACTCCCAACCATATTTTTCTTTTTGCCTCTCTACAAGCTGACGAACGGTCTTTAGATTGAATTCCCTGCTAGAATTCTCTAACCCATCAGTTGTTATAACAAATAATACGTGCTCTGCCTGCTCATTTTCAGCGGTGTGCTTTTGTGCATTTCCAATCTTGTTTATGGTTTTTCCAATGGCATCCAAGAGGGCTGTAGTTCCTCTAACAAAATAATCCTTATCTGTAATAGCTTTGACGCCTTTTAATGAAATTCGATCATGTAATAGCTCATACTTGTCGTCAAATAACACGGTAGTTATGATGGCTTCACCAGCTTCCTTTTTCTGTTTCTCTAACAAGGCATTGTAGCCACCTATGGTATCACTTTCCAAGCCACTCATAGAACCGCTTCTGTCCAAAATAAAAACTAACTCGGTTAATCCTTTTCTCATTTTGAAATCCTCCATTCAATATTATGTTTGATTGGACTAAGGATAACATTTATAAAAAAAAGAAAGGTCGCATTCTATGCGACAA
>JAAZEK010000238.1 GCA_012512335.1 Clostridiales bacterium
ATTACACAAAGAGATAAAGATTATAGGGTTATTCGTTTAAAGGTTTTAGCTGCAAACATAAGCAGTGAACATATGGCTATTGTGTCTGATATAGCAAATAGATACGGGCGGTCATATGTGAGCTTGACATCAAGAATGGGCATCGAGATACCTTGGGTTCCTGCTGAATCCTTTGAAGCAGCTGTTGCGGAATTGAAGGAAGCAGGCTTTACAGTTGGTAGCACTGGTCCGTCAGTCCGAGCTATTGTATCCTGTAAAGGTACAGTATGTCGTTATGGCCTTGAAGATACTCAGGAAATGTGCAGACGCTTAGATGAAAAATATTATGCAAAGCCAACACCTGCAAAGTTCAAAATAGGAATTACCGGCTGCCCGAATAATTGTATTAAAACTCAACTGAATGATCTTGGCTTTATGGGCCAAAGTGTCCCTGATTACAACGAAGATCTTTGTATACAATGCAATGCTTGTATAGAAGCATGCAAGGTAGATGCTATCAGCGAAACAGATAATGGTGTTGAAATTGATACTTCCAAATGCATTAATTGTGGAAACTGTATTCGTGTTTGTCCTACTGAAGCTATCACCTCTAAAGAAAAAGGCTTATCAGTATATCTAGGTGGTAAGTTCGGTAGAAAATACCGAATTGGTGAAAGAATGAAAAAGATATATGATATGGATGAGGCTATAGAGCTGACAGGCAAGCTATTGGATTTCTATAAAGAGAATGCCATCGGAAAAGAGAGATTTGGAGACATGCTCGATAGGCTAAATGTGGATATTGATACCCTTTAAAGACAAGATTCCTCGTTACTGTTCACATAAAATAATAAATCACATGGAAGAAGCCTTTACAGCGACTGGAATATATTTGTTATTTTGATTTCCCAGTGAACAGTACACTTTATAACTATAATATTTACTAGTGGAGTGAATTAATGACCATAAACAAAAATAAGCGACTGACAATTGTTATACTTATTCTAATACTTCTTTCTCAGCTACTTGCAGCCTGTGGATCAGAGTCAGCAAAAGATCCCTTAACTGTGGACGAGAATAATGTATCTGGAAAGGGAGCCTTACCACTGGACCCAGATGGAGCAACTACTGAGGAAGCAGCGTACAGCTTCCAAGATGCCCTAGGTAAGCAAGTAGTTTTGACCAAAAAGCCAGAACGAGTTGTATCTCTTATGGGCTCTTATGCAGAAACCTGGATTTTATCTGGGGGAGAGCTGGTCGGGGTAACCAACGATGTATTTACAGAGCGAAAGCTTGACTTGCCAGATGAAACCAAAATAATTGGCACAGTAAAGGATCCTAATTTAGAGGAAGTACTAGCCTTAGCCCCAGATTTTGTATTGCTATCGCCAGATATTGAAAACCATGTGAAGGCAGCTCAAACCCTTGAGAAGGCTGGTATATCACACGCTTTTTTTAAGGTAGAGCATTTTGATGAATACCTTAACATGCTGAGCATTTGCACAGATATAACTGGGAATAAAGAGCTCTATGAGAAGAATGGTAGCCAAGTACACGCCCAAATAGAGGATGTATTATCTCGTATAGATACGCAGGATGAAACAACTATTTTGCTAATACGTGCTTTTTCCAGTGGAGCAAAAGCTAAAAATGACGATAATATGGTCTGCAAGATATTGGATGATCTTGGAACACAGAATATTGCTGCTGGGTATGAATCTCTGCTAGAGGATTTAAGTATGGAAATTATAATACAGGAGGACCCAGATTTTATTTTCGTAATTACCATGGGTGACAGTGAAAAAGCCATGAAGTCCATGGCAGAGGGATTGGAGAAAAATCCTGCATGGGCTGGCTTATCAGCTGTTAAAAACGGAAACTATATTGTTTTACCTAAGGATTTATTTCATTACAAACCAAATGCCAGATGGGGGGAGAGCTATGAATATCTGGCGAAGATTTTTTACCCGAATGAATTTAAGTAAGGACAAGGGTCATTATACTGCTTTACTAACATTTGTGTTAATCTTATTGCTCCCTCTTCTTATTGCCTTAAGCATTGGTTTAGGGTCTGTTCGGATTGCCCTTCATGATATTATTAACGCAATTATACACCCTGACCAAAGCGATACAGTCTATCAGATCATTTTTTATGTTAGAATTCCCAGAACCCTGGCAGCATTACTTGCTGGCGGGGCTTTGTCTGTATCCGGTTTTATTTTGCAGTCAGTGCTCAACAATTCATTGGCCAGCCCAAATACCATAGGTGTAAACGCAGGGGCAGGTCTATTTGTTATTTTGGTGTCAGCTCTTTTTCCATCTTATCTTCAATTTACCTCCATAGCCGCATTTATAGGAGCTATGATGGCAGTTTTTCTAGTATATTCTATTGCCAAGCTTACTGGAGCATCACGCATGGCTGTCATTTTGTCGGGAATCGCAGTTTCCAGCTTTTTTGGCGCTATAACAAATACTGTTCTTACCATTTGGCCTGACACAGCTATCAGTCGGACAGCTTTTTCAATAGGTGGATTTAGTGGGGTAACCATGGACAACATAGGATTCTCAACCTGGTTTATCCTTCCTTCATTGATTATTGTCACGATTTTAAGCTATGATTTAAATTTATTGACCCTAGGTGACGATACTGCCAAATCCCTTGGAATGAACACAAGCCTATTTCGGTTTCTTTTCTTGACTCTGGCTGCTTTGTTGGCAGGTAGTGCTATTAGCTTTGCAGGCTTACTGGGTTTTGTTGGTTTAATTGTTCCTCATGCGTCCAGATTTCTTGTGGGCAGCAGCAAGCGTTGGCTGGTCCCGTTTACTGCGTTACTGGGAAGTATGTTCACCTTATTTTGTGACCTGCTGGCACGGGTATTATTTTCACCATACGAAGTTCCTGTGGGCATTATCATGTCTTTTATAGGGGGGCCATTATTCATTTATTTGCTATTTAAAGGTAGACAGAAACGGATATATAACAGTAATTAAACTCCTACAAAAATCTATTAAGAAATATGTTAGCTTATACGTAATTGCGGTAAAGATATATTAGCTAATAAAGAGGTATAATCTGGAACGCAATCTTAATAGTGCTTGCAAGGAGGACAGGAATGATAGCAAAAAACCTGAAAAGAGTTTTTACTAATAAAACGGGACCTCGTATATCCTTAATGATAATTTCAACGTTTTTAATTATGGTTATATTGGCAAGCCTTCATCTAAGATATATCTGGAATAAATATCAGACAATGGCAGAATTGGAGGCATTACAGCTTGCCGTGTCTATAGAATCACTTCTGCATACAGAGCATATAGCAGCACTAGCGTCCGAAGATGGTATAGAAGCAAACTCAGTCGAAGGGCTAGTGGTACAATCCTTAATTCGCTTGGTTGAGGCAAGCGATTCAATACATTATGCCTATATTCTAAAGCAAGAAAATGACGACTACATTGTCCTTGCTGACTCAACCACTAACAGCTTACCAGCATCCCATATAAGAAGAAGATGCGAGGAAACAACAGAAATCAATCACTTGCCCTTTGAAACAGGACAAAGTATAATCTCCAATCCTAGTCCATCCTCCTGTGGAAATTGGATTAGGGTCCTAGTTCCGATATATGATGAAGAACAAGAGGATATCTTGGCAGTATTAGGATTAAGCTATTCTGCAGATGAATGGAAATCGGCTTTATGGCAGAAGATGATTCCTGATGTTATAATAGTTTCTTTTGTAGTGATGCTTATACTGACAATCTTTGCTATCTATAGAAAACATATGAATCTTGTTGAAAGTGAACGTAGCAAATCAGTTATTCTTTCTCATTTGCCTGGAATGTCATACCGATGTGCGAATGATTTAGCTTGGACTATGGAGTTTGTTTCGGAGGGTTGCTATAGCTTAACTGGTTATAAAGCTGAAGATTTTATCGGGAATAGAGTGATTTCATATAGTGAGCTTATTTCACCAGAATACAGGGATTTAGTATTTGCTGAATGGAAGAGAGTATTGATGCAGGGGAAAAATTACAGAGATGAATATGAAATTATAACAAAATCTAAACAACGTAAATGGGTTCTGGAAATAGGTCAGGGCATTTATGATAGTACAGGAGAGATAGAAGCCCTGGAGGGCATTATACTGGATATCACAGAAAAAAAGATGCAAGAGTACCAAATTGCAGATTTGAAGGATCACGATTTACTAACTGGCTTGTATAACCGGAGTTTCATGGAACAGGAAATAATAAGATTGGATCATCCAGAATTTTTACCATTATCCATAGCTATTTGTGATATTGATGGATTACGCATGGTAAATGATGCATATGGACATGTAGAAGGGGATAAGTTGATTGTAAAAGCATCAAGGCTGATTCAAAACTCTCTGAGTGGTGATTATGTACTGGGACATTCGGGCGGCGGTGAATTTGTAATTTATTTGCCCCGTAGAGATAAGAAAGCTATGTATCAGTTAAAGGAAGAAATGAAAGTTATATTTGAGAACTACAATAAATGCAACAATAGTGGACCTACAATAAGTATTTCCGTTGGAAATAGTACTAAAGAAACAGAGGATCAAGATATACAGGATGTTATAAAAGTTACAGAAAAACACTTGAATCGCCGTAAATTACTTAATCAGAATAGTTCATATTCGACTATCGTATCCTCCATTATGGCTACCTTATATGCAAAAAGTCAGGAAACAGAAGAGCATGGACAACGACTAGGTAAATTGTGTTCTAGGATTGGGAAAGAGCTGAAATTATCACAGGTAGAGCTTGATGATCTGCTACTTTTATCTAAATTACATGATATTGGGAAGATTGGCATTGATGATTATATCCTTAATAAGCCCGATAAGCTAAGTGAAGTTGAATGGAAGGTTATGAGACAGCACCCCGAGATTGGATATCGCATTGCTATGGCTACGCCACAGCTAAAGCATATCGCTGAATATATACTGTATCATCATGAACGTTGGGACGGGACAGGCTATCCAATAGGCTTATATGAAGAAAAAATTCCTCTTGTTTCAAGAATTCTAGCCATAGCAGATGCATACGATGCAATGACTGAAGACAGGATATATCGTAGGGCCTTGTCAAAGAAAACAGCGTTAAAGGAAATTGGAAAAAATGCAGGTAAGCAGTTTGACCCAAAGATTGCAGAATTATTTGTCCGTATATTAGGAGAAGAGGGCGATAGCTTACTGAACAGAAACGACAGTTGATCGGATACTGTTCACTGGTAAGTAAAATAATAAATATATTCCAGTCGCTGTTGCACTCACGAATCAAACTAAAGCTTATATCAGCTGAAAATACTACACCTTCCAAACTCACTGCGTTCAGACAGTGGAAGGTGCTTAACGCATTTTCTGCTGATATTCGCTAAGATTGATAATCGCTCCTGCAAAGGCTTCTTCCATATGATTTATTATTTTGATGTGAACTGCAATGCATTTTTTGAAAACTATAAGTATTTAGTTGACTTTTGCACCTGTACCAGTTATATTTAAAACATAGGTTGAACTGGTTCAAGTTATGTTAATCAAGAAATCTGGAGGAGAACAATGTCAGTTACAGTTCGCGATGTAGCAAAAAAAGCAAATGTTTCTGTAGGTACAGTATCCAGATTTTTGAATGGATACAAGCTAAGAGAATCCAATCGCATTCGTATAGAAGAAGCAATAAAAGAGCTAGGTTTTCGAGAAAACTTTATAGCGAAAGGCTTGAAGAATAATCGATCAATGACTATTGGCGTGGTGCTAGCCAGTCTGACAGACCTATTTGCAACCTCTGTTATTACAGCAGCGGAAAGAGTCTTAGCCCAGGACAACTACAGCATTGTGGTTTGTGATTTTGAATCCAGTCAGGAAAAATTGGAACAAAAACTCACCTTTTTGAAGAGTCGTTCAGTGGACGGTCTTATTCTCTTTCCCGGGAGCTGTACTGTTTCTGATGAGCTTCGAGAATACCTTACTGACAAGATCCCTGTGGTCATCGTAAATGATGACATGCCTGGCTTTGACACTGATAAAATAACTGTAGACAATGTCAATGCTTCCTTTAGAGCAGCTGAATATCTGATTCACAATAATCATAGAGATATAGCAATTATCAACGGGGATCAGGGTACGTATACCGGACGCGAGAGATATAATGGATATCTTGAAGCACTTAGAACTTACGATATTCCGCTTCGAGATGAGTACGTTACCTATGGTCATTTCTCGAATCGTGGTGGATACACAGCAACTAAACAACTACTGGCTTTGGAGCATCCACCAAGCGCAATCTACACAACCAATTATTATATGACCTTCGGAGCTATTATCGCTATAAATGAGTCCAAAGTAAAAATTCCAGATGATATTTCTTTTATCGGCTTTGATAGATTTGAACTATCAGATGTCATTAACCCTCCGCTGACAGTAGTGGAGCAGCCAACAAAAAGACTGGGAGAGCTAGCAGCGAGCACTGTGCTTCGTCGCTTAAAAGGAGACTATGAAGGATTTCCTGTTGAACACAGTGTGAACACCAAGCTGATTATAAAAGAATCCGTGAGTCGTAGGGACGGTTCTTCTGACTCATAGAAAAAATATATGTCTAGTAAACTATTAGCCCCTTGACTTGATTAACTCATTAAGTGAACCGATTCAAGTACCAGCTAAGCATAGAAATTTTAGTTTTATGGCATTCTGTATTAAGCAAACTTTATACCTACAGTTCTCTGCAAATAAATACAGGATGACCAATAAGCATACAAAATAAGAGGAGGAAACACAAATGGCAAACGAAACAAAAACGAACGCTTACTCCCCAACCAATCGCTATCAGGAAGCACTGCCTAAGATTGGAATCCGTCCTGTAATAGACGGTAGACGGACTGATGCCCTAGAGGTTCAAACGATGAACATGGCCAAGTCTGCTGCCCAATTCCTTAGCGAGAACCTGCGCTATTCCAACGGACAGCCTGTAGAATGTGTTGTTGCAAGCACAACTATCGCAAACGTAGAAGAAGCTGCAAAAGCAGCAGAACAATTTAAAAGAGAAGGCGTAGGTGTTTCCATAAGCGTAACACCTTGCTGGTGCTATGGTTCGGAAACCATGGATATGGATCCGTTAATTCCAAAAGCAATTTGGGGTTTTAATGGGACAGAGCGCCCTGGTGCTGTATACCTAGCGGCTGTATTGGCAGCTCATGCTCAAAAGGGTCTCCCAGCCTTTGGCATCTATGGAGGCGAAGTCCAAGATATCGATGATACAAGCATTCCAGAAGATGTCCAGCAAAAGCTTTTACAGTTTTCCAGAGCAGCAATAGCAGTTGCTACCATGCGTAGTAAATCTTACCTAGCTATGGGAAGCACTTCTATGGGTATTGCTGGATCTATGGTAGACCACAATTTCTTTGAAAATTACCTTGGTATGCGAGTTGAGCAGATTGACATGTCGGAGTTTATCCGTCGATTAAACTTAGAGCTTTATGACCATGAGGAGTTTGAAAAGGCTATAGCATGGACCCGAGAAAATTGCATAGAAGGCGAGGACAACAACCCAGAGCAGAAGTCTAGGGAAGAAAAAGATAAGGACTGGGAAACTGTTGTTAAGATGACTCTAATAACTAAAGATTTGATGATAGGTAACCCCAAGTTAGCCGAAATGGGATATTCAGAAGCTGCTATGGGTAAAAACGCCATCGCCGCTGGATTCCAAGGGCAGAGACAGTGGACAGACTTTATGGCAACTGGCGACTTTATGGAGAGCATACTGAATTCTTCCTTTGATTGGAACGGAATTCGGGAAGCATACATCGTAGCAACAGAAAATGATACCCTTAATGCTGCTAGTATGATCTTCGGCCACCTATTGACTAACACAGCGCAGATATTTGCTGATGTACGCACATATTGGAGTCCAGAATCTGTTAAAAGGGTTACTGGAAAAGAACTGACAGGACTAGCGCAGAACGGTGTTATTCACCTTATAAATTCTGGTTCATGTACATTGGATGCTACCGGTGAGCAGGAAATAGATGGCAAGCCTGCTATGAAGCCTTATTGGGAAATCACCCCTGAAGAGGCTGACAAGTGCCTAAAGGCTACCAAGTGGAGGGCTGCAAGTAAAGGCTATTTCCCAGGAGGCGGATACTCATCTAACTTCCTTACAAAAGGTGGAATGCCCCTGACCATGGTGCGCTTGAATATAGTTAAGGGTTTAGGGCCAGTCCTGCAAATTGCAGAAGGATATTCAGCTGATTTGGACCCTGAAGTAAACGAAAAACTTGACAATAGAACTGATCCAACATGGCCAACTACTTGGTTTGCACCGATTTTAACAGGCGAAGGACCTTTCAAGGATGCCTATTCTGTAATGAACAATTGGGGAGCCAATCATGGTGCCATCAGTTATGGACATATTGGCGGTGACATGATTACCTTAGCTGCCATGCTGAGAATTCCTGTTGCTATGCATAATGTACCTGAAGAACGAATCTTCCGACCTGCTGTATGGGGTGCATTTGGAGCTATGGATCCTCAAGGCGCGGACTATAGAGCCTGTGATACTTATGGCCCGTTATATGGATCAAAGTAACTAGGTAAAAAAAGTGAGTGGTTCGTTGCTTAGAAAATTATTGAAAGTTTTACTATCGAATAACACATTATTAACTCTCTCATATACTGATAATGTAAGAGTGCAGATAATA
>JAAZEK010000239.1 GCA_012512335.1 Clostridiales bacterium
AAGGCTTGTATGAGGTTGATGTTCATAGTCTCGAGTTTACCGAACTGATAGAGGATAAAAACAAGGAAAAGCGGAAAATGGAAATGTTACCGGGTAAGCATGGTAAGGGAGCCTACACCGGCCAGGGGCGTCTGGTTTACTCAAATAATGGTGTAGGTGGTGTGCTTATTGAATGGAATGGAGAAGGAGATCCTGGAAAGCGGGAAAGTTGGACAGTTATTGACACCAATAAATATACTGAGATAACCAGTTCTGCTGGCATCTATGGTTCAACAGATGACAACGCAGCTCTATGGGCATTAGGATGGGATGAAAAATCCATTCTGCTACAATTATGTGATAACGGAAAATGGTACAGATATAGGCTTCCAAAGGCCAGCTACGCTTATGATCCAGATCATGGATGGTTTACAGAATGGCCTCGTATTCGCGATATAGGTCAAGAAAAGCTGCTTATGTCTATGCATGGCATGCTGTTTGAATTTCCTCGTACATTTAGTAGGGATAATTCTGCAGGAATTGCTCCTATTGCCAGACACCAGAAAATGATTGTTGACTTCACCAATTGGAACGACAAATTGGTTCTCGTTGCAGATGATGCCTCAGTCATGCAAAATCCATTACTTGGCCGTTCACAGTCGAACCTCTTATTTACTAAGTTTGAAGATTTATATAATATGGGTAAACCTTTAGCTTGGGGTGGAGTTTGGTACAATGAAAATGTAACTGCACTGGAGCCATCTGAACCATTTATGGGCTGCGGATTCAGCAAACGAGTTGTTCATATAAGCCATGAAAGTGATGGACCTGTATCGTATAAGTTGCAGGTAGATGTGAAGGGTACTAATGATTGGGAACCCTTTGGATCTTATGCAGATATTATTGTTGAGCCCCATGGATATAGCTACTATATAATACCAGAATCACTGAGTGCTTCTTGGTTCCGTCTAGTTCCTGATAAAGATGCGACATTGGTAACCGCTTATTTCCAGTATTCAAATGAAATGCCTGAGGGTGACAACTCATTATTTAGAAGTGTGATATCTGCTGATGAGAAGAAAGCCTATTCTAGAGGTATTCTCTTTCCTAAAGAGGAAGAAGCATTGGAGTTGGCCTTCGCAGCTGATTATATGGATGAGTCTGGAAATATTGTGGGAACTGGCTATTATGAAGTTGGCGAAGACATGGTAGTTAAGAAGCTGGAGGGGACTGCTGCTAAGAGTGGAGAAGTTCATAATAGAAATAAGATCTCCACTGATTGTGAAATTGATGATTCATCTGTGATTATCTTAGATGAAAATGGAAAGAGATATCGCCTACCAAAGAGTTTTGATTCCTCAGTTGATACTTCAACGGCAAACGACTATCGTTGTATTCGAGAGCTTGTTACTGAGCGAAACCTAATGAACGTTCATGGAAGCTTCTATGAACTACCTCGTGAACCAAATGGAGGAATCATAAAGGTTAAACCCATTTGCACTCACAATCGCATGATTTATGATTTTGCATCATGGAGGGGTATGCTGGTTATATCAGGAAACCTAACTGATGCTGTGGATGATGAACACTTTATTAGCTCAGATGATGGCAAGGCAGGCTTATGGTTTGGCAATATCGATGATCTGTGGAAGTTTGCTGCTCCCTATGGTGAAGGTGGACCATGCTTAAATACTGAATTGAAAGAAAATGAGCCTTCTGATCCTTATTTGATGATCGGCTACAACAATAAAACAGTTCAGCTCTCTCATAATAGTGAGCACGATGTTGAGTTCTCTATTGAGGTGGATTTTATGGCTGACGACACCTGGCATATATATGACAGACTTGTAGTAAAGCCGGGTGAGTCTCTAGACCATGTGTTCCCAGATGGATTTAATGCTCATTGGGTAAGGGTATCAGTGAATAAAGACTGCAAGACTACTGCGTGGTTTACCTATAAGAACTAAGTTAACTACTATGAGGACAAATTAAATAATGGCAGCTAAAGTTCATTGCTATAGCTGTCATTATTTTATATAATCGTGGTAGAATAAGATTAATCAAAAAATAACGGATACATTATAGAATATGCAAAAACTAATTTCAGTTGAATCTTGTAAATTACTATAGAAGGAGCGAATATTGTGAGACACTATGAAAATCTAGAAAACATATCTGAAAATAGGCAAGCCCAAAGATCATACTACATACCATACGATACTTTGGAAAAAGCCTTAGCTGGGGAAAAAGATACATCAGCATTTTACAAATTACTTAATGGGAAGTGGAAATTCAAGTATTTTGAACGAGACATTGACGTGCCAGAACACATCACTTCATGGGATACTATTGATGTTCCATCAAACTGGCAGCTTCATGGCTTTGATAAACCATATTATACCAATGTAAATTATCCATATCCTGTAGATCCCCCTTATGTTCCCGACGATAACCCATGCGGAGTATATTCTTATGATTTTTACATCGATGAGAATTGGGGCACAAGAGAAACTTACATAGTTTTTGAAGGCGTAAGTTCATGCTTGTATTTGTACATCAATGATGAATATGTTGGATACACTCAAGGCTCACATCTTCAAGCAGAATTTGATATTTCATCTTATGTAAAAGCTGGTGAAAACAAATTAGTTGCCAAGGTATTAAAATGGTGCAGTGGAAGCTATTTAGAAGACCAGGATTTCTTTAGACTTTCAGGAATATTCAGAGATGTTTATCTGCTATCAAGGGAAGAAAATTACATTAAGGATATTGAAATTAAGGCGGATACAAAAAACATAACTGTAAATTGTGATGATGATAATTGTGATAATTATGAGATCTACGATGGAACTGAGAAAATTGGCAATCTGGACAAACCGACACTATGGAATGCGGAAAAGCCTCATCTGTATACTGTTGTGGTAAAAGGTGAAACAGAGTACATACCAATAAAAGTAGGTATGAGGGAAATTGCAATATCAGACAGGGGAGAACTGCTAATCAATGGAGTTTCAGTAATCCTAAAAGGTGTTAATCACCATGATACTCATCCCATAACCGGATATTACGAAACTGATGATTTTCTAAAAGAAGAATTACTGAAAATGAAGGAATTAAATATTAACACCATTAGAACCGCTCATTATCCCCCCACTCCAGAATTGTTGAATCTGTGCGATGAGTTAGGCTTTTATGTAATAGACGAAACAGATATCGAATCTCATGGTTATGTAAACAGGCATGGAAGCTGGAACCTTGGATATGATGTTGGTAGTAATGATTGGCTTTGTAACAAAGAAGAGTGGAAAGAAGCCCATGTAGAGCGTATGGTAAGAATGGTTGAGCGTGATAAGAATCATCCTTGTGTTATCATGTGGTCAACGGGCAATGAAAGTGGACACGGACCAAATCATATTGCGATGATTGAGTGGGCAAGAAGCCGAGATAGGTCTAGATTAATCCATTGTGAAGATGCTTCTAGAATATTTTCTTCCGATTTACCGGATGTATACTCAAGAATGTATTTGAGCACTGATGAAGTAGAAAAATACGCATTAGATGACACTAAGAAGCAACCATTGTTTTTATGTGAGTATTCTCATGCAATGGGTAATGGCCCTGGTGATGTCCATGATTATATGGAGCTTATTTATAAGTACCCGAAATTAATAGGTGGATGCATATGGGAATGGGCTGATCATACAGTTCTTGTTGATGGTGTGCAAAAGTACGGTGGGGACTTTGGTGAGGATACTCATGATGGGAATTTCTGCAGTGATGGTATGGTATTCTCCGATCGAAGCTTCAAAGCAGGCTCGTTAGCTGTAAAATACTGTTATCAATATATGGACACAGAGCTTGTAGGAAACAAGATTATTGTCAAAAATCTTTATGACTTCACTAACCTGAACGAGTATAAGCTACTACTTGAATTATCTGTAGATGGAAATATTCTTGACAGTAAGGAATATTGTCTAGATATTGCCCCCCATAGTCATGGGGAGCTTCAATTACCTTTTGACATTCCACAAAATTGTGATTATGGTGCCTACTTAAATATCAGCTTGTTAGATGATGAAGGATACGAGCTTGCTATGAAGCAGCATTTGCTTGAGAGTAAGGTAGAAAAGGTAAGCTTAAGCGATGGATTCACTGACTTTAAACAGGATAAAGAAAGAATTTATATAAAGGGAGAGAATTTTAACTATATTTTCAACAAGCATTATGGTAATTTTGAAAGCATTATCAAGAATGGGAAAGAGCAGCTTGCTGAAATTGTGAGGCTAAGCGTTTGGAGAGCTCCAACTGACAATGACAGAAGAGTTAAGTACCTATGGGGCTACTTTGATAATAATCAAAGTGGTGAAAATTTCAACAAGATGTTTTCTAAGGTGTATTCATGCAATGTTGAAGGCAATTCCATTAAGGTTACTGGTTCTTTATCAGGAATTTCAAGAATGCCCTTCTTACGTTACGAAGCTACATTTGAGTTCTATAAAGACGGAGAAGTAAAGGTAAAACTGCAGGCAAAGCTGAAGGATGAGCTTCAAACATATCTTCCAAGGCTAGGATTTGAATTTGTATCCCCAGAGAAGAATGATTCCTTTGAGTATTTTGGAATGGGAGAGTATGAAAATTACTGTGATATGAATCAGCATGCAAAAATAGGTATGTATCAAAGTGATGCAGACAGTCAATATGTGAATTATGTAATGCCTCAAGAGCATGGAAATCACACAAAAACTAAAATGCTTAAGATGGATAGGGGTTTAAGCTTTTACACTGACGGTGAGTTTGAGTTTAACGTTTCTTCATTTTCGTCAGATGCCTTAACGAAAGCAATGCACACAGATGAGCTTAGAAGCAATGATAAAACTAATATAAGAATAGACTATAAGGTTTCGGGGATTGGTTCTAATAGCTGTGGCCCAGAATTAATTGAAAAATATAAGCTAAAGGAGAAGAGCATCAGCTTTGAATTCTACATCAAGTAAGTCTATGTGTTAGATATCTATGCATATCAGTGGGCAAATTAGCATATTATCAAACAAGGTATTGTAGTCATTAGAAGGAGGAGATGACATGATGCGGGACTTGGATGATAAGAAGCTAGTTAGAAGCCGCAGTCACAGCATCCTGATGGAAAATCGGGAAAGGGTAACCATAACTGGTGTGCAAGATGTAGATAGCTTTGATGAAGCTTCTGTTTTACTGGTTGCTGATTTAGGGTATATTACTTTGCATGGTTTTGACCTGCATATTAGTAAGCTAAGCTTGGAAGAAGGACAATTGATTGTAGAAGGCGAAATTACCGGTGTAGAGTATAGTGACCATGAGGCTATGGGTGGCAAGAGTGGCGGATTCCTCAAGAAGCTATTCAAGTAAGGAGGCATCTGCCAATGCTTACTACTTCCAATCAAGCCTATATATTTTTATCGACTGTCTATGCCGGGCTTATCATAGGCTTTCTATATGATTGTTGCAGAATGATACGAAAGATGATTCGAGCAGGGATTGCTGTTACTGGGATCTTGGATTTACTGTTTTGGTCTATAATCGCTGTGCTCTCTTTCCTAGTTTTATATTATGTAAACGATGGGGATGTAAGAATCTACACTCTGCTAGGTTTTGCTGTTGGCTGGTTACTATACCTATTGAGCTTGAGCCGGTTTGTTATGAAAACACTTAATTGGATTTATGACACCTTAGCAAAGCTGATTCACTGGCTGGTGAAAATTATCCTTTGGCCTTTTAAGAAGCTATGGAGAGCATTAGCAAAGCCTTTTGGATGGGTGAAACATGGATTAGGCAAGCTAAAAAGAAGCATTAGCAAGATATTTCAGAAATTCCTTAAAAATGCAAACAAAAAGTCTGAAGAATAAAAGGGTTTTACACTTCCGTGTCGAATAGATATTAGACGAGTGTATACAATAGCTGTAATTTAGCTTAGAAAACCACGGAAGCAGGGAAGGATATGGCAAGAAAGGGATATACTTTGAAATTAAGGGCACGGTTATTTATAACCGGGGTTATTTTATGCTATTTTCTTTTTTTGATTATACAACAATCCTTTGATATACAAGGCCAGAACAATACGGTGGCAGAGCTACAAAATGCAATCACCAATGTACAGCTGGAAAATGAAGCGCTCAGTCGTCAAATTGATCATACCCGGTCAGATGATTATATTGAGCAAGCGGCTCGTGATAAGTTAGGTTGGGTTAAAGATGGCGAGACCATTTTTATAGAAAAGAATAAATGAGGAGGATTCAGGTTTTTTATGTCGGTGGAGGTTGGACAAATTATTGAAGGTAGTGTTACTGGTATCACTAATTTCGGTGCCTTTGTGGAGTTAGGTGAAGGTAAAACGGGAATGGTGCACATATCGGAAATTGCAGATGCATATGTGAAGGATATCCATGAATTCCTGAAAATTAAAGACAAAGTAAAAGTTAAAGTGCTGTCCATTGATGATAAAGGGAAGATTAGTCTTTCTGTTCGTCAGGCGAAGGTAGTCAAAAAGTCTTCTAGGCCCGCGGAGGTAGATTGGAGTAAAGACAAAGACCAACGAACGCAGAATAGTGGTTCTTTTGAGGACGCTCTTTCCAAGTTTATGAAGGATAGCGAAGAACGGATGACAGATATCAAACGTAGTAGGGATTCCAAAAGAGGTGGCGGATATTCCCGCAGTAGAGGTTAACGAATTCTAAGGGTTATAAATATTGAAGCTTAGCAACTGGCATTTGAGAAAAAAGTTACAGTTGACTTCCTTTCTCTTTTGTTGTAGAATGTATTTTGTTGCTTGCAAATGAGTTTGTGGCAAAGCAGTATAGCGCGGGGTGGAGCAGCTAGGTGGCTCGTCGGGCTCATAACCCGGAGGTCGTGGGTTCAAATCCTACCCCCGCAACCATTTGGCGGCGTAGCTCAGTTGGCTAGAGCATTCGGTTCATACCCGGAGTGTCAGCGGTTCAAATCCGTTCGCCGCTACCAAACCCAGAGGTCGGAGGTCAGAAGTCGGAGATCAGAGTTTAAGAAAGACTATGAGGTCCAACTTTAATCTGATTTCAGACATCCGATTTAAGACTTCTATTTGCGGGAGCATAGCTCAGCTGGGAGA
>JAAZEK010000240.1 GCA_012512335.1 Clostridiales bacterium
ATATGTATTAAGTATAATATTGTTAACGGTTAAAACAACAGTTGAATCAAACCTTTTTTCGTATAAAACGCATATTAGGAGTGTGTATATGTTAATGCCAGGGTCATCTAATGATAGAATTAACGATATAGCATTTAGCTTAAAAGATATAATGGTATATAGCAACAAACCAGGACATAGCATAAAGATTGATTTGAATGAGCATTTTAGAATTGTTTATATTTCTAGAGGGAGCGCAGAGTTCGTATTTTCTGACAGGAGCATTCAATCTCGTGCAGGAGATATATTGTATATTCCAAGTGAAACCCAGTATACTTCCAAATGGGACACAGAAAACCCTTCTACATTTTTTATGTTGGACCTCAAACTGTTGGATCATAAGGACACAGGACTAAATTTCGGAGTAAAACCTAGAATTCTATTTCATGACGATATACATTTTTATGATGAATTTATTGAGGATATCGAGCACTTAACATATGATATTCCCTATGGTTGGCTAAATCGTATGTCTTTAGCCCTAAAGCTGCTTTATTATATTTCAGCTGACTCATCTAATGAAAAATATAGCAAAAGCTATTGGAAAATAAGAAATGGAATAAGATATATAGAAGAGAAGTTCTCGTCCGATTTCCTTGTATCCGATATTGCTGAGCTTTGTTTAATGAGCGAGGGGAATTTCCGAAGACTTTTTAATAGTGTAAAGGGAATGTCTCCTATTGCATATAGAAACAGGCTTCGTATACAAAAGTCCACAGAGCTGTTGAAAAGTGGTTTATACAATGTGTCAGAAGCAGGAGAAGCCGTAGGAATTGACGATATTAAGCATTTTTCCAAACTGTTCAAGCAAATCACGGGAAGCAATCCCAGTCAAATTCTGAAGAAATAATCCTGTATACATTTCCTAGTTCAAGGAAAAATATTTTAATAAAGGAAACTTTTCTAAGACTTTTTAGGTAACTATAATAACAGGGCATCAGGAGGTGATGCATCCATGGACGAAATTCTGCTGCAGCGGATATTAAACAAAGACGAACAAGCCTTCGAAGACCTGTATAATCAGTACTCTGCTTATGCAAACCGGGTTGCTCTAGCGGTTACTCGAAACAGCGCACTAGCATCCGATGCGGTACAGGAAACCTTTATTAGGGTTTATTACAATATGGATAAATTTAAGTCAGATAGCCCATTTGAGCCTTGGTTTTACCGAATTTTGGTTAATGAATGCAAGCGCATTTTATCTCGGAGGCCACCGGTATCCTACATAAGCGAATATCTTGAAAATGAGTTGGATATTTCTCATAAGGAAACACATGTCTTTGAGGAGTATGAGGATTTATATCAGGAGATAGAAAAACTAAGTGACAAGCTTAGAATTCCAATTGTTTTGAAATATTTAAAGGGATTTAAAGAAAAAGAAATAGCAGAGATATTAAACTTGAAGGTGAATACAGTAAAGTCCCGTTTATACAAGGGGAGACAGAAATTAAAAGATGCAATGACAGACTTGAAGTAAGGGAGGAACTCCAATGGCACAGGAAAGTTTTGATGAAAAAATAACTGAAGCCTTGCATAGAGGCACAGATGAGGCTTCTGCCATGCAGGAGAAAAATTGGAAGCTCATTCGTGAAAGAATTCGCGAAAAGAGGGGGATTAGTATGCCTAAAAGGACATTTCAATGGAAAAGGTCGCTTGGCATTAGTGCAGTAGCAGCTGTCATGGTTTTCATGCTAAGCACATTTACCCAGCCAGGTCAGGCTGCGTTGGAAAAGTTAAAGCAATATTTTGCACCTGAAAAAATAGTTAAGTATGAGCTTGAAGGCGACAAGGAGAATATAGACAGTAGATTGCAGCAAGGTGCGCTGGGCTATGTGATGTATTATGATCAAGAACGATATAAGGTTGTTGAAGACGGACAGCTAGATCGCTATGTAATGAAGGAAACAGCAGAAGGAATACCTGAGGTTTACATGGAGATTTCTCAAGATTTAGATAATACACCTGAAGAACTGGTTGCTAAACTAGAGGCAGAACTAAAGGCTGATTTCAGTAAGGTGGATGCACCTGAGGAAGTTACCGATCCTTTTGAAGCACTATACATCCATGCAATCGATGGTGGTACCAAATGGAATGACCCTGTTGTTAATTACTATCTGGTGGACGATACCAATGGAGGCAGCTTTGTTATCAAGACAAAGTATTTTTTGGAAGCCGCCGAAGGCCACGGTGCACGCTTCCACAGTATGCTGAAGGAATTTACCATATTACTTGATGAATAAATAATCGGTATGCTATAATGCGGATAGATAAACTTGTACACAGGATGTGGCTTCATGGATACCCTATATAAAAAACTAGCGGATGCGATTCGTAGGCATCCCAAGAAAAGAATAGAGCTTGACGAACTTTATGAAATGATGGAAAAATCCCTAGAGGGTGAGTACATTAATATTGTATCCTGGAGTTTTGAAACGAAATTTCAGCAATTGGTCCATGAATTGATAGAAGGTGGTGTTTTAGAGCCACTTAAAACATTAAAGCCAAATCACCGGGGCTTGTACTTAAAATATAAGAAAGTTATTCCTTCTGAAAAAAATGACAATATTAAATCGGAGATAATTGCATCCATAAGTCAGCCTATGGATGTTAGGTATTACCTTGCTAATCCTAAAGTTTATCTAGACGATAAAGAATATATTAGACAGCTCTCTTTATTCTTTGAAAATAACCCTAGTCCAAAATGGGTAACCGTAAATGAACGCTCATACGAGATATTTGGTGATGAAAAATTTTTAAGAGGTAGTGTTCGTACCAGAAGTCGGGGTGAGTCTATATTGCAAAGACTAGGTTTAACCTATGAGGATTTATACTGTAGATTAACATTAGAACCATTTTTCTGTTTTGCCAAAGATGGCCTATCTACAAAACCTCATTCTAAGATATACATTATTGAAAATAAGGATACATTTTGGTCTTTTAAGGGTACTGCATTCCAATTGGGTTCCAATCAGGAAATTGACATGGTGATTTATGGAGAAGGAAAAAAGATAATAAGTAGTTTTCAGTTTGTAAGTGAATATGGGCTTGATATAGATGATGAATATTATTACTTTGGTGACTTGGATCCGGAAGGTATAAATATCTATGTTGAGCTAGATGAGCATTATAGGGATTATAATATTATTCCTTATATAGAAGGTTACAGGCAATTGATGCTGACAGCAAAGGAAAAGGAAATCAAAAAGGTTCCAAAGGACCAGGTTCTAAATAAAGACTCTTTACTTGAGTTTATAAAGTATTTTTCTCAAGAAGAAGGAAATGAGATAAGGGATATACTGCTTAATGGCGGTTATATACCACAAGAAGCCTTTTCGGCAGAAAAAATGAGGAAATTATTTTCAAGCTAGAAACACCTTCCAAACTCACTTTGCTTGGACAGTGGAGTGTGAACATTAAGCTTAATTCGACTTATTGCGGTGAAATCAATACTAAAAAAACAGGATGGAAGATAAATGGACAAGCTAAACCAGGAACTTCCCTTAACACAGGGACTAGACAGCTATATAGAAGAGTCTTTTGCTGACTATGAAGATGTGAATGAAAATATCATCCGAAACTTCGAAGCGGAATTAGATGAGCGGATGGAACAAATGAAGGTGTTTTCCCCCTATATGGAAATATTAAGACGAAACCGCAATAAGGAGGGGGAGGCCTTTCCCATTCCAGAATTATGCATGGCTGTTCTAACTTTCCTTTTATACGAGGGTAGGCTAAAATTCAAGGGGCTACTTTTAAGAGAAATTCAGGAGTTTATAATAAATGCTGTATTAGAATTAACGTCTAAACCTCTGTCTCAAGAAGATGGGCTATCCCTTACCAGTGAAGTATTAGATGAACTTCAAAATAATGGTGCTAACTTTATTGTTAGATATTATAGTTTTGAACAAAACAGCCATAGGGAAAAGCATGTTAAATTAATTGAAATGAAGCTTTCCGATGAGGACGGGAAGCTATACTACTATATCACCAAAGAAGGTCTAGACTTCTACATGAAAACTAAAGAGTTTCCTGAGGAAAGTCAGATAACTGTTAATCTATTATTGTTTAAAATGCAGTTGGAGAAGGGGGCCTTCCAGTATGCTTATGATACTATTAGGCGGCTCAATATGGAAGTACAGCGTAAATTAGAACGGAAAGAATATATATTAGGCCTACTTATGGCTGGTGGCAAAGAAGGCTCTATAGCCTATCGGGAATATCACCAAGGTACTATGCTTCAATTTCAGGAGGAAAGTGAGTTATTTCAGCAGTCAAGAAGTATGTTGGAGAATACATTTGAAGATTTTAATAATAAGCTAGCTCGCAATACTATTACTGATAAGGAAAAACGGGCTTTTCAAATGATCAAGCGAATTGAAAAGGAAATGAGAAAAGCTGTAGGCAGTCATGAAACTCTTTTAAAGGAAGCCACCAATCTTGTGAAAGATTATGACGACATTCTAGAAATGAGAAGACGCACAGCCTTTACAGAGAAGTTTAACTTCAGTGGTGAGTTTGAAAAACTCGTAGATAGGGATCTTCCTCCCCAAAACATGAAATATCTATGGGAACCTTTAAATAAACCTTTCGTCCGAAAGGGTTTTAATCCCATGAAAATATTCCTTCCTCAAAGAATTACCAAAGAAGATGATGTAGAGGATAGTAGCTTTGAAGAAGAGGTAGAAAAAGCTCCAGTTGAAACCAAGGATCAAATCGTTCAGGCAAGGGTATCTCAAAACTTCCTAATCTATGCTACCAGCTTATTAAGCAGTTTATTTTCTGAAAGATCATCTGAAGGTTCAATTGAAGCGGGACAAGGCAATGAACTGGATCTTAGGGCTTGGTGCGACATTCTATCCCGTGAGTATGGAAGTGAATCTATTGGAAACGGAGATTTTGTTTCCTTCTTAATTGTGCTTAACCGAGGCAAGGAAACAGGTTCTAAAATAAAGAGTTATGTTTTAAGCGGTGAAATGAGCACGTCCATGGCCGGTATAACAGAAGAGGAAGAACTTAGATCCATGGAGGATGTTTTATATATTGCAGCAAAAAGAAGTGGTATTTCATTAGAAGGTTTGCAGCTGGAAGTAGAATCTCTGGAGGATAATGATATTGATATAGGTTGGGGGATAAAAGTAACTAATATGAAGTTTCGAGGAGGTAGGCTGGAATGAATGCAGGTATTCGTGATATTTTAGACAGTTCATTTGATATATTTAATGCTCTTTTAGAAGGGCAGGACGTAGGACAGGTTAAAAACAGAGACTTATATGAACGGTATAGATATAACCCGGATATAGAGGAAATGGTACAATATATTGCAGGTAAAATGGGCATGGAGTTATATAACTATAACGAAAAGCTTTTCTTAAGCCCAGGCACAGGAAACCGTTTATTTGGCTATTCCAACGATGATTTAAAACGCAAAATTCCATATATAACTCGGAATGACGAGCTTTTTCTTGGATATTTCATAATTATGACTTTCATAACCATGTTTTACAAGGAATCGGGCATAGATACACCGATTAACTATATTAGATTCTCCAATTTGGTAGAGGAAGTAACCAATAGGTTTGAAGCTCTTATTAATATGGAGGATGTGGAAGCTGTTAGCCATGAATACCAATTTAATTTTGCAGATATATGCAAGGTGTGGATGGTGCTACCCGATGCTAGAGAAGATGCACAGCTAGGGGTTCAGCAGCGCGGAAAGAACGATAAGATATCTTTTGTTCGTAATATATGCTATTTCCTACAGGAGGAAGACCTTGTTGTATTAGATAATGATAGAAACCTGGCTTTTCCCACTGATCGTTTCAAAGCAATAATTTACTTTTACTATGAAGACAGAGATAATAAAAACGATATATTAACCTTTGTTAATGAATTGGAGGAGAAGTAAGAATGCCTCATATTAATCGAGTGCGTTTGGTAAATGTAGGGTTTAATGATGCCAAATCTTTCTTTGAAGATCTACGTCTTAGCCTGGCAGGTAAATCAACTACCTATGACCTGGAAAATGGTGGAGGTAAATCCGTTCTTCTTATGATGTTACTACAAACCGTTATACCAAATACATCACTAAGAGATGATAAGCCCCTTAAAAATATATTTATTGGAGGGAAGGACAGAACTTCCCATGTTCTAGTGGAATGGATTTTAGATGA
The DNA here is from genome assembly GCA_012512335.1 of Clostridiales bacterium. GTDB lineage: Bacteria > Bacillota > Clostridia > Caldicoprobacterales > DTU083 > UBA5454. The sequence goes on from JAAZEK010000240.1 coordinate 6,210, forward strand.
AGGGGAGCGATATAAGTATATGCTCACCGGGTTCTGTGCTAGAAGAAAAAGAAACCAAAATGAAGTTAGGCAACCGGTTTTAGATGGATATAACATAGAGCAGGATGAAGATACAATAAGTGAAGGTATCGATTACTATAACTACGTAATATTTTATGATAAACCAGTGGAATATGATATCTATTCCCTAGAACTTGTGCGAGAAGAACAGTCGGGCAAAATCTATATAGGTTACGATGAACTGCGCTCTGAACTTAATAGGTTAAAACAACGGGGGTATCCAGTAAATATAAAGGATGGAAAAAGGGAGTATATGGAATACATTTCCATGTACAATCTTATTAGTACGGAATGGAAAATTATCCGGGAGATGAATAGCGGAGAAAACAGCATCGAAAAATACTTCCGTGAAAATAAAACATCTAGACGACTGATTGAAAAACTTTTACTTCCTATTATCGATGATACAGAAAGGGTACAGCAATCTGGGAAGCTGGAAGGGGACGGGAATATCCAGCTGGCTGATACCCTTATAGAGATTAGGGAAAACCTCGCTCGATTAATGAAGGATAGGGAGCATCTTGAGGAATATAATCAAATTCTTCTTTTTTATAATAAGATGCTGGAAATCTGCAATCGTATGGAAAAGGACTTTCAATATGAAGAAAAATTAAAAAAGCAAGCTGTAGAAATCAGGAATCTTTTAGCTAAGAAATTAGATGAAAAGAAGAAGGAAAAGGCTGAGCTTGAAGCGGACTTAACGGAGAAAACCTTTAATAATAGAAAAACAGAACATGAGAAAAAACTTCTTGATATTCAGCTATTGGAATTTGATGAGGGTCTACTAAAAGTAGAGCATGAGGAAGTAAAAGCCCAGCAGGTAAGATTAGAAGATGAGCGGCGAGAACAGGAAGATAAATATAAGACGGCTGGAGCCGAAAAAGAATATCTACAGTATAAAGAAGAACGGTTGAAGCGTAGGAAGGCTGAAACTGGGCTTAAAACACTATTTCAGAGCCAAAATGAGCTGGACAAGGAATATAATGAAGCAGGTAGCGCTTATAGAACTGCCCTAGTTCATCAGCAAAATGAGCTGGAAGGTATGAGTAGCAAGGCGGCGAAGCAAAAAGAAGGTATTCAGCTAGATGGGGACTGTATTGATCAAAAGATTAGTGAAGTAAGTCGACTAATTGGTATTGCGGAAGGTGATGAATCCAGTACCTCGGCTAGAATAGCAGAACTTGATAAAAAGGCCAAACCTCTCTCAGAATATTTCAGTGAACTGGGTAGGGTAGATGTTTTGCTAGATCTAAGCTCTTATTTAGATACTTCTGAAAAGGAATTAGAAAGACTAGAAGATAATAAAAAGGAAATCGAAACTGCCTTATTAGATATAAGACAAAGAGGTCAGGACGTAAAATCTCAAATTACACAAAACAGCCAAGATATAGAAAAGATAAAGTGGCAACTAACCCCCCATGTAGAGTTTTTCGAAAAATATGCAGAAGAAAAACTTAAGCTAGATAAAAAATCGTCTTTTTATGACTGTGAAGATTTTATGCAATGGAGGAGTCGACTAGTAGAGCTTATTCACGGGAATAAAGAAACTTATTTCAGAAATAGAGTTGAAAAAGATGTCCTTTCAAGGAAGCTGGAAGTGTTAGAAACCTATGGCTTCTATATTCCCAATGAAGAGATTTTGGCTCTTTCTGATAAATTAAAAGGAAATTCCACATTCACCCAAACCGGTATAGAATGGCTGAATCAAATGGGAAAAACTCAACAGGAAGAATTACTTAAGCGAGCCCCTCTGCTTCCCTATTCAGTACTGGTGGACCATGAGGCTTTTCAGCGTATAAAAGATGGGAAGTTAGACTTTGGAGGCTTTATTAGCGATTATCCTGTTCCTATTATAGATTTTGATTTTATTAGAGGTCAAGAGACCTTGGGAAGAGGGGATGTAATTTCTCCAGAGATAGATAAAAACTTAATCTTATCTAAGGATGCTTTAAATCAATATATCGACGAACTTAAAAGAGATATTAAAAGGGTTCAGGAGAGCATGATAACCCTAGAAGAAAGCGCTCAGACATATGATGAAGATATAAATGCACTAACAGTCTTTGAAGAAGATTATTCTTCAGAAAAAATAGCTAGCCATGAAAGAACGCTGAAAAAGCTAGAGGATGAAATTTTGAATCTGGAAAATAAGGGTAAATCCCTTACTGACCAGTTAAATGAGCTTCAAAAATTCGAGAAGGATTTGTCTACA
>JAAZEK010000028.1 GCA_012512335.1 Clostridiales bacterium
GACTTTAATAGCTCTATGGATTTTTCTATTCTCTAAATATTATTTATAGGAGAGATGTCGCCAAATTGCTTTATTAATGTAGAGTAACATATCGTTTATTCATTTTTGATTAAAAAGATAAAGGAAATGTCACAAAACCTGCTTCGGAAACGTTACAATTATGAATACGGATCCGTATTAGACAAAGGAGATGTTAAAATATTGTGATTGATCAGAATACCCAGCATGCTTTTATTCAAGGGGATGAACATGCACTAGAAAAAATCATTCATGTATATACCAGCCCTTTGCTACGTTATTGCACGGCTATCATGTGTAATGCAGAAGAAGCTAAAGATGTGGTACAGGAGACCTTCATTAAGGCTTACGAAAAAAGAAGACTTTTTAAGGCAAAAACCTCGTTAAACGCTTGGCTTTACCGAATTGCCTATACTACAGCTATTGACACATTGCGTAAGCATAAACGTAGGGAGAAGTTGATCCCACTCGTAGCGCAAGTAGAGCCAAACAATAGCCAAAGCCAAAGTGGTATATCAGAGCCACTGTATAGTATTTTAATATCTTTAACAGTGAAAGAGCGAACCTTACTTTTTGGCAGGGTATTAGAGGAGCGACCTTATAAGGAGCTGGCTTTGATTTTAAATTCCTCAGAGTCCGCCCTGAGAAAAAGTTATCAGCGTCTTATTAGAAAGCTAGCGCTGGAAATACAGCAAGAAGAAGGCCATGATTTTAAATTAATGAGGAGTGAATAGAATGAATATGAAAGATGTTCGAAGACAATTTGAAGATATGGAAGTACAGCAACATGATTTTACCACCGATGTGATGAACCGAATCCAAATACGAAGTAAAAAGAGAAAAGTAAGACTGAGGATTGCTACCATTGCTATTGCCCTAATAATCACCATAGGAGCAACCCAATTTCAGCATATCTCTGCTTATGCAAATTCTATTTATAGGAACATTGCTATTCGTTTAAATAACGATATGATCATCCTCGATGACCTAGATTCGATTCCCATTGAGATAAAAGATGTGAATTGGTTAGGTCATAAAAAAGGAAATAGAGCAGGTGTTAAGAGTTATGCTAGCATTGAAGAGGCAGAGGAAGAGCTGAAAATTAATATCCTGACAAATTCAATTAGCAGAAGCGATATTTATCATTTTGGTATCTCATTCATGTACTTTGAAAACATAAACAAAGCAGAATTATCCTTTAGTAACCACTTCATTGGTGATTTGAAGGGTTTTAAAGAGATTATTACTGAAGAAAACAATCTTCGAATCTCCTATACAGCAGATGAAACCACCCTTTATCAATCCCCATTGTCAATGAAGATTACCTTCTTGACAGGAATTGGGAGAGATTTTGAAAATATAGATTGGGAGTCCTTTGATTTTGAGGAAAAATACATCAGCTCTACAAACGGCATTGCTGCTTATCTTATGAAATATGTCCCAGAATTTGAGCTAAATGAAGATCAAACAGCACTTCGAGCAGCAGCGGGTGAATCCGCTAATGCAAAGACCGCCTTATTTGTACACGAGAATCTACTGTATACAATTTCAGGAGATGCACCCTTTGAGGAATTTAAGCGGATTGTTGATTCATTTATAGTAGAGTGATATTTGTAGAAGAAATAAAAAGGAGAGGCGTGCCTCTCCTTTTTTGATAATTAATATACTAGTAAGCACTGCTTATTGTAGCTATAATAAGACATGGTATTAGCAGTAGATATACGCTGAGCACTTGAAATAACTAAATTGCGAAGCAAGTGGGAGCTAGTGCTGTTTTTAAGCTGAGTTTCATCGTGGAGGTTATATGATAGAAATTTTTTTAGCAACACTCAATCCTATGCTTATGCTCTTTTTATGTATGGTAGTGGGATTTGTATTATGTAAGACAAGGATACTACCTGAAAATGCGGGCAAGGTAATGGCAAAGCTTGAGACTTGGGTGTTTTGTCCTGCACTTAGCTTTTATACTATGGCTAGATATTGCACTATACAAAATATAGGTACGTACACAATAAATATGGTGATATCGGCATTTGGAGTAGCCATGGCTCTTGCTATTGCACTGCCACTATCTACTCTCTTTGTCAAGGATAAGGTATACGAAAGGAAGGTATATCAATATGCTTTGACCTTTGCTAATAGTGGCTATGTAGGTGACCCTGTAGTGCAGGCACTTTTTGGTGATATAGGATTGTCTTATTATAAAATGTACACCTTGCCAATAAGTTTGGTTATATACTCATGGGGTATAAACGCTTTAGTACCAAAAGTGGATAGAAAGAGTGGCAACCAACTAAAAAATCTATTGAATGCACCAATGGTAGCTATGCTCTTAGGAGTAATGGTAGGACTATTTGGTGGAGGAGAACTTTTGCTGGGAGCTGAGGGTAGTCTTAGCTTCTTTGGCTCGACCTTGAATGGATTCAAAGCTTGTATGGGACCAGTTGCCATGCTTTTAGCAGGCTTTACTGTTGCAAGATATGATATTATCAAAATGCTCAAAAACAAAAAGGTATACATAGCAACAACACTTAGACTTATTATAATTCCTGCAATTATAATAACTGGTACATTTGGAGTTAAAGAGCTAATAGTTGTGATACTTGGTGTAGAAATCAATCATTTCATACTATTCTTAGTATTTTTCTCAGTAGGTACACCTTTGGGGTTAAATACAGTAATATTCCCTGAAGCCTTTGGTGGGGACCCGAGTACGGGAGCAAGTATGGTTATGATATCGCATACGCTGTGTGTTATAAGTATACCGTTGATGTATGCACTGATGTGCGTAGTATTTGGTCAGCCAATTATACCAATGATGTAGCATGTCAAGCAAATCACATTCAATAAATATTTTTGACTACCTTCTTCAATTGCTTCTCACTATCCTCATCTCAGTAATGTATATTATCAATCTATTCACACACTAAAAAGTCTGATATACTTTAACGAGCAACATATTTTGTAAGCAATCTTGTTGCGCGTTAGGAATGAAAGATAAAATTCTGTATTACAAAGGTGGCTTATATGTCTAGGATAAAAAACTGGTTAATAGGAAAAAACGTACGCGCAATGTTCGGTACCGTAGCACTGTTTATAGCTCTAATATCATTTTATTTGTACAATCTAATTGATAGATTATATGCAATCGGCTTCGTTATAGCAGCCTTTGTTCTGGTTTATGGAATATATCTGCATTTTATATTGGGTAAAATTGCATTACTTAATAAGCTGCGCAAACAATGGGGAAATCCTTTGAAGATTGAAAGGGATTTCAAGAAAATTAAAGATGCGTACAAAACTATGCAGCTAAGTGATAGAGATTGCTATCAATTGGATGACCAAACATGGAACGACCTTCACATGGGTGATATATATTCGCTTGCAGATCGATCACTCACATCTTGCGGGCAGGTTCTCTTATACAATATTCTGCGAAAACCAATAACGAAAAGTGATAAGTGGGAGAAACACAGAAAAGCAATTCATACCTTTCATGAAAATGTGGATTTCAGAGAAAAGCTTCAAATGATACTTTATAAGCTTGGTAAGCAAGACAAAGAGCAGGTGGAGATACTACTCACGGGAAGCCTTCCAGCTAAACCAAAATTCTGGGTTGTTTTAGAGGTAATACCTTATATCGTACTTATTTCAGCAATCTCTACATATGTCTTATTTAGTCTAGGAGAGATTGATTTATTTGTGTTTCCGCTATTATTAATTTTAACTTTATCTATAGTAAATGTAATAATAAGAAATCGCCTTCAAAAAGGTATTCTCCCTTACTTTACTTCAATAGGATATTTAGGCAAAATGATTGATACCGCCAAGCAGATGAAAGCCTTGTCAGCAAGTGGTCTTAAAGACCAGTTCGAAGAACTCTCAAAAGCCTATGACAAATGTAAGATTATTAACAACAAAACTTATGCTCTAAGTCTAGAGAAAGTTGATCCATTTGGCTTATATACTTATATTAATGTTCTCTTCCTAATTGATATTCGAATGTTCTTTAGAGCGATACGAGATATAGATAAATATAGGGATGAGCTGATAAGCTTATATACAATAATTGGTGAACTGGATTCATTGACATCTATTGCTTCTTTTAGGGACAACTATCCTTCTTTGACCGAACCTGAATTAAATGATCAGGGTATCAAGTACGAGGTTGAAGATATGGTGCATCCACTGATAGCTAACCCAGTTGCCAACTCATTAATACTAGACGAAAAAAGGGCATTAATCACAGGCTCTAATATGTCCGGAAAGTCTACCTTCCTTAGGTCATTAGCAGTAAATGCGGTATTGGCTCAAACAATATGTGGAACCTTTACATCAAAGTATAGAGCTTCCTTCTTTAAGGTTACTAGCTCGATTAGTCAAAATGATAATTTGGTGGGAGGCAAAAGCTACTACCTGGCAGAAGCGGAAGCGCTGCTCAATATGTTAAATGGAGTTCAATCCGACATACCCAGCTTGTGTATTATTGATGAGATTTTTCGTGGAACCAACTCAAAAGAGAGGATAGCAGCTGCTAGCCAGTTGCTAAAGTACATGTCCAAACTGAATGCCCTGACTATAGTTGCAACACATGATATAGAGCTAACAGCTATAGTAAAGGATGAGTACGATATCTATTATTTTGATGAGAATGTTGGCCCAGAGGGGCTTATGTTCGATTATCATCTAAAGAACGGAGTTTCTCCAACCACAAATGCCATAAAAATTCTTGATTATTTGGGATATCCCAAAGAAATTGTTGATGGTTGCAAAAATATGTCTAATTGGTAAAATTATGATATAATATTGTAAATGTTAAGAGGTAATTGGCATTTATTGTAAGATTACAAAAAGGGGGCTTCTGTCAATGGATGTGGATAACACTATACAGGATAAGAAATACTATAAATTAATACTTGACAACATATCGGTAGGAATGCAAATCGTTCAATTGTTATATGATGACCAAGGAAAACCGATAGACTATTTATTTCTGGATGTGAATTCTGAATACGAAAAATTTATAGGATTTGCCAAGGAAGAAATCTTGGGAAAAACAGCCACTGACTTTAATTCTAATATTGAGCCTGAATGGTTCATTAAATATGGGCAAATTGTAAAAGAGAGAAAAACTGATAGGTTTGAGCTGTTCAATGAATATCATGGATGTTGGTTTGATGTTCTGACAGTACCGTTTGGAGAACAAGACAAATTTGCAATTATATATACAGATATTACTGAACGTAAAAAGAGCGCACAAGCTCTATTAGCATGCTGTCACATGAACTGAGGAATCCATTAGCTACGCTAACTGGTGGTATTACGCTTTTAAAAACATCTTTGATCCTTTTAAACAAGACAACAATTCTGCCAGTGGCTATAATAATATGGGGCTTGGATTAGGCCTTTCTATAGTGAAGGAGTATATGGGAATGCATAATGGAGATGTTAGTGCAAGCAGTCCAGGTGTAGGAAAGGGATCTACATTTATACTTCGTCTACCAATTGTAGAGGAATAAATTTTTGTTCTAATAATAAAGGGAGGTTAGGTGCAAGGACACTGCATTATTTCAGCTAGTCCAAGATTTGAAACAATATACTGACATCCAGTTCATCGACGATGCTTCTTTTGAAATATAATTAGATTACTAAACTACAGTTTATACAAATCCAAAGCATAGATAACAAATGACATAACGAAACCCATCAACATCGTGATTATATATGATACCTTTTGTTTTTTGCTACATGTTAGCTTACGCCACTTCTTAATGAGCAGTATGGTATACGCAAAGGGTAATAAGCCTAAAACTATACTTACCACTACATAGGGAATAAGTTCGTTTAATGTAGCTTCCAACCCAAACATTTTACCTGCTACAAAAACAATAACAATAATAGGAAGTGTTATAGCAAGACAAAGAATGAGCTGATATTTCTTCAAGGTATCATTTGTCCGCTCCCGCTTTTTGACTTTACGGATTATAAACTTGACGAAATTACTTAGTAGAGTTATTAGGCTCCAAAGCATAGCGATTGCATATAGTGCTATCGCGACAATCAGAATCTTTATACTAGCGTCTGCCTCCAGTGCATCTCCATAGGCAGCTGATAATTTTCTTGTTCCATTACTATATGAGTATCTATCAAGAGAATTAATCTCCATACTTCCAGCTTTTTGAGTAACAAAGAATGTGTTCGGTGCTATTTGCTCACCTTTTATTTCAAGCATGCCTAACAAGGAGGCATAGAAGCCACCATCACTATTAGCGGTATACTGTCTTAATCCAAGAACAGTATACATTTTTCCAATTCCTTCTCGGATTGTTCTAGCTGAATAATATAATCCTTCTATATCGTATGGGCTTGTTCGTTCGTCCTTAGCTGCCATTTTTCCTAATTTGCCAAAAATCAAGGGAGGTAATCCATAATTATATACCATATCGTTGTTTTGATTTGTCATAACTACAAGGCCTACTCCTGAAATGGGATCTATCATCAGATATGAGGAATACATCATAGTATTACCGCCATGACCTAGTGTTTGCACATTGAATTCGTGTGACCAGAATCCATGATTGACATGATCTATATTCGTACCTGGATAGCTTAGAGTGGGGGAGTACATTTCGGTATGTGTTTCACTTTTCTCAAATAGGTGTTTTGATCCTTGGCTATTAGGAACTAGTGCTTTGGCAAAGGTGATAAAATCCTCAAGGGTTCCAGCCGCTGATCCAGAAGGATATAAATTTAGAAACATAAGTCCATAGCCAAGGGGTTTTAAATCAGTTGTATAGCCTTCATTTTCCATTAGCTTTGACTGCACCCATTGGTTGTCGGAGTATATAGGCGACATTGAGCTATGCTCCATACCTAAAGGCGTAAAAATATTATCTTGTACATATTCAAAAAACTTTTGCCCACTGATTCGCTCCACAATATATCCTGCCAGCGAAACTCCCCAGTTAGAATAGGCAACAGCAGCATCTGGTTCATAAACCTGATGGGGTTCTGTTAGCTTTAGTGCATCTTCTAGAGCTAATATGCTATTAGAATCAACCGCATTCATTTGAAAAACTGTGTCTTCCCAACCAGCATTATGATTCATGAGATTTATCATACTAATGGGCTTGTCGTACCTAAGCTTGGTTAAATAGCCTTCGGGAAGATATTCTCTTATGTCTTCTTCTAGAACAATTTTCCCCTGTTCCCAAAGCTGCATGACGCTCACCCATACAAGAATCTTGGATACTGAACCCCACTCATATACTGTTTCATCATCAACAGCTATTTGGTTCTCAATATTCGCATAGCCGTATCCTCTTTTATATAATGTTTCCTGCCCGCGAAAAACAGCAATTGATACAGCTGCTGTAGTATCTTTGTTAGTTTCTAAATATGTATCTATTATTGATTCTATTTCATGATTGGGAAGACCAGAAGGTAGTGCTTGCCTAGCTGCTAAAGCTGTGGTTGGTAAAACTGTAAAACAAATCGTTACCACAAGTAAGATTAAAATCAATCGGTTCTTCATAAGAATAATCCTCCTATTTTCGCTCTCTATGTTACACTTAGCATGATAGTGTATGTATCTGTTTGCATTTAATTATTTCCTTAATACATAGTATCATATCAAAGTAAAATTTAGATTAACTTTCCATAGAAAAAACTAATTTATCTATTGACCTTTACGCTACGTAATAGTTTATATTAGAATTAGGTCAATTGTACTAGAGACTTAAGTCTTAGTTGAAAGAGAGCACTAGCATAAAGGGAGAGGAATATGGAATATAGCATAAACGGATTAGCAAAGCTGGCAGGTGTTAGTACCCGTACACTGCGTTACTATGATGAAATTGGGCTATTGACTCCAAAGCGGATAAGTAGTAATGGTTACCGTGTCTACGGACAACATGAAGTTGATATACTCCAGCAGATTATGTTTTACCGAGAGCTAGGTGTATCATTAGGCGACATTAAAAACATTCTAGGTTCCGAAAGCTACGACGGTATAGAAGCGCTGCAAGGACATCTATCGGCTTTGAAGGCAAAGAAAGAACAGATTGAGCTATTAATAAGCAATGTAGAAAAGACCATTGCTACATCGAAGGGAGAGATAACAATGGGTAATAGAGAAAAGTTTGAAGGTTTCAAGCAGAAGCTGATCGAGGATAATGAAAATAA
>JAAZEK010000241.1 GCA_012512335.1 Clostridiales bacterium
ATATGTATGGATAGATGCCTTGTCGAATTATATAAGCGCCCTGGGCTACATGACCGACAACAGGGAGAAGTATGAGAAGTACTGGCCTGCGGATGTTCATTTGGTAGGTAAGGAAATTGTACGATTCCATACCATTATTTGGCCTATCATGCTCATGGCTTTAGGCGAGCCCCTTCCCAAGCAGGTGTTCGGCCATGGTTGGCTGATTATGGAGGGTGGAAAGATGTCAAAATCCAAGGGAAATGTGGTAGATCCTGTTGTCTTAACCAATCGCTATGGCTTGGATGCTCTTCGTTATTTTCTGTTGCGTGAGGTTCCATTTGGTTCAGATGGGGTATTTTCCAATGAATCATTAATTAATAGAATAAACTCAGATCTGGCCAACGACTTGGGAAATCTGCTAAGTCGTACAGTAGCCATGATAGAAAAATACTTTGATGGAGAGATTCCTGCTTGCGGCGAGCTTACAGCCCTAGATAAAGAGCTGCAGACATTGGCCTTGGAAACACCTAAGAAGGTAGAAAAACTAATGGATGAGCTATTATTTAGCGATGCACTGGCAGAAATATGGAAACTTGTATCCAGATGTAATAAATATATTGACGAGACCACACCATGGGTTCTGGCAAAGTCTGAGTCAGAAAAATCGAGACTCGGCACTGTAATGTATCATTTGGCAGAAGGACTTCGCTTTTTGTCAGTTTTAATAGCTCCCTTTATGACTCGTACACCTACTCAAATACAGAATCAGTTGGGCATTGTAGCAGGTGTGAATACTAGGTGGGAAAGCCTTGGTGAGTTTGGTTGCTTGCGAGCAGGTATTTCTGTAAATAGAGGAGAAGTAATTTTCCCAAGGTTGGATTTAGAGAAAGAATTGGAAGCATTGGAGGAGCTTAAAAAGACCATGATTTCTGAGGCGGATGATTCAGTGGAATCTAAGAAATCTGAAGCTGAAGATTCTAAGGATAGCAAAATTGAAATTTTGCCCGAGATAACCATTGATGATTTCGCTAAGATTGATTTGCGGGTAGCAAAGGTAGTTGCTGCTGAGAAGGTAAAAAAGGCAGATAAGCTATTGAAGCTAACCTTGGATGTGGGTGGTAAATCACGACAGGTGGTATCTGGTATCGCCCAAAGTTATAGCCCAGAAGAGATGGTAGGTAAAAGTGTTATAATTGTAGCAAACCTAAAACCGGTAACCCTAAGAGGAATTCAATCAGAGGGAATGATTCTAGCCGCTTCTGACAATGATGGAAAGCTTGTTCTGACAACGGTTTCTGAGGAAATTGAAAGTGGTGCCCAGGTTCAATAGGAGTGAAATAATGTTATTTGACAGTCATGCACATCTAGATGATAAGCGATATAACCCTGACAGGCAGGCCTTAATTGAAGGTCTGCCCAGTCGAGGGATTTCTTATGTAGTAAATGCGGGGGCAGATATGGAGTCATCCCATCGATCAGTTCAGTTGGCTGAGGAATACCCCTTCATTTATGCGACTGTAGGTGTACATCCTCATGATGCGGAAGGTATGAAGGACCAAGACCTTGACACCCTTCTTGATATGGCCAAACGCCCTAAGGTAGTTGCCATAGGTGAAATTGGATTGGACTTTTACTACGATAATTCACCAAGAGAAAGCCAAAGAAAACGCTTTGCTGACCAACTGGAGCTTTCTATAGAAGCTAGTCTTCCTGTAGTAATACACAGCAGGGATGCTCATGGTGAAACCATGGACATACTAAAATCATATAGCTCACGCTTGAAGGGCTGTGTATTGCATTGTTATTCAGGAAGCTGGGAGCTGGCTAAGGTATACCAAAGCATGGGTTTTTGTATCTCTTTGGGAGGAACTGTTACCTTTAAGAACGCAGTGAAAACTGTTGAAGTAGCACAGAATATTGACATAAATCAGCTACTTATAGAAACGGACAGTCCATACCTGACACCCCATCCCCATCGAGGGAAACGGAATGACCCTAGCTTAGTGTCACTAGTAGCCGAGGGGATTGCTGAAATTCGTGGCATGAAAAAGGAAGAATTAGCTGAAATTACCAAGACTAATGCCTGTAGATTTTTTAACATATCAACATAATAGAATAAGCCGTCTTCATTTTTAATAAATAGAATATGGTGGTATAATAATCCAATTTTAGAGAAACAATATCCCATATAAAGGGCTCAAATCTTATAAATATTAAAAAGGTTTGACAAGATGTTAAAATTGTATTACAATTACCCCATCTTCTCCCTGAGTTCTTAAAATATGAAGGAGGCAGAACATGAACTCACACAAATTGGGCTTCTGGAGTAGGTTTACTATAATACTCTTGATAGTCCTGGTTATCGCCGGATCGGCAGTAGCCATACTAACCCAATACGTACAGGGCTTAACCAAACAGGTAGTGCTAGACGATGATGGGTACCGTGTAGAGATTAAAACATTCGACAGCAGTGTAGAACAACTTTTAGATAGATATGAGATTACTCTTGGGCCTGGTGATGAAATTACGCCGTCCATAGAGGAAGCTCTACAAGATAACACGGAAATAAAAATAACACGAGCTATGGAAGTAAGCGTAGTAGCCGATGGGCATAAGGAAGTCCTGCATGTTACAGGAGGTACAGTAAGTGAAGTAATTGAAAAAGCTAATGTTAGTTTGGGCGAGCATGATATAATCAGCTATTCACTTAATGAGCAAGTGAAGCCTTTTGACAGCATTGAGGTAACCCGAACTATGCCTGTAACTGTAGTGGCTGATGGAAAAGAGCAAGTGCTCCA
>JAAZEK010000242.1 GCA_012512335.1 Clostridiales bacterium
ATCCCGAGGTCCTAGCTTTTAGTGAATTACTAGATGAATATATCACTACCTATATTAAACAATCGAATAAAGAGGGATAAAAACATAGAAGCTAATGTTAACCTTCTAGCCTACAAAACTGCCTAACGCCTATAGATAACAAGGTTTTCATTAGGATAAAGCAAAGTAATCCGTATGCAAGCACCAATATCCCTACCATCAATGCTAAGTTAGATGAAAGAGGTAAAAGTATCCATGTAAGACCTGCAAAAATTAAGCCTATTAGCATATTATATAGAACATTTACATTCTGTTTAACTGCTTTTTGCTCGCTATCCCAATCCAGTTTGGGGTTATAAAGATCAATCAAAAGGCCAGTGATGCTCGTTAATAAAATTGGCATCCATGCTGTCAGCATTATTAGAAGTGCTGTCCATAAGGATAACTTCAGTAAAAACACAGCACTTAAGACTAACATAAGAACACCTATTCCACCTAAAATAAATCCGGATAACACCTTCGCTGTTAATTGCTGCCGATAGCTCACAGGAAGGTATTTTTTTACAAACAATTCTTGACCTTCACGTGAAATAGAAGTCGATGTCGTTCCATTAGCACCACCCAGGAAAAATGCGATGGAGAATGTAGCGATCAAAACTATGCCCAATGTTTTCGGATCATTCACTACAGGAATTATTTCCTGAAACATACTCTGTGAATCCGGTTCTATAAGAAAAGGAAGAATCAGAAATATAGGCCACAGAAAATTAATCATGACACAATTGACGAAGTAAATTGGAGTTCGAAATAGTAGCTTAAGCTCTAGCAAGGTATAGGCGGAAACCACAGAGTTCTGCTCGGCTTTTTCGTCCAGCTTAATAGAGCCACTCTTCTTTCTCGATGAGTTAGTTTCCGACATACCCACCACTCCACGCAGATAAATCAGCTCTCCCAACCAAAGTATAAGAAAATAAATCAAAATAGAGAATCCGATAAAAAGTAAAATATTCAAAAATCCTGATATCTCTCCAAATGAAATCATAGCTTCTGCACCCCATGATGTGGTTGGAAAGATCCCACTGGTCATACCTAACAGGGAGTTTTCGCCTTTCTGAATCAAATCTATAATTTGTTCTTGACTCATACTCTCACCAAAGCGCTGTGCTATTATATTAATACCAACTCCCAAAAATATACCTATCATAGCACCCACGACCTTAACCATATCTTTATGTTTGGACAAGTTGGTAAATCGCATAATTATCATTACCAAGAGAGATGCAGCGGCTAAAGGTGTAATCGGCAAAAGCATGTATATAATTAGACCGTATAGATAATATAAAAAACCAGAGCCTGTTACTATCCCGTAGGTCAGCCATATGGGCAGATAAAGTATAGCAGTAGTTAGGTATTCATATATGGTTACCACTAGAAACTTAGCTCCAACAATTTGCCTGGGTTTTAAAGGAAGTGGCAAAAGACTTTCAACATCAGAAGAAAAATAGAAGGTGCTGATAATATAGAATATTCCAAACATAAATACCATAGCGGAATTAATGGAAATACCCCAGCTTAAAATAATCCCTTCCTGACCTACAGGCTGTAGCGCATTTATTAAACTTCTTACTAGGGCACTGATTCCAAGCATAATAATGGGTAAAAGTATAGCGAAGGTTGCTATAACAGCTATCTTTGAAAAGGTACTGCTTCCCTTCAGGTTCAATCCGTCACCGTTTTTAATAAGGGTTTTGGCTAGAAGTATAGTTTTATTTTTTTTCATCCTTCAGTCAACTCCAAGAACATATTTTCCAGGGAAGTATTTCGCTTGAAGTGTTCCTTCATTTCCTCCAGGGTACCGCAAAACAGAAGTTGACCTTTATTTATGATAGCTACACGGTCACAGACCTTTTCTGCTACATCTAGAACGTGGGTAGAAAAGAACACTGTGTTCCCACTATCCGCATGTTCTCTCATCATTTCCTTCAATTGAAAGGAAGAGCGAGGATCCAGCCCGGTCATAGGCTCATCGAGAACCCAGACCGACGGATCATGTACCAAAACACCCATAATTACTATTTTCTGTCTCATACCATGGGAATAGCTTTGTATACGATCCAAAAGCACATCTGACATATCAAATCGTTGGGCTAAGCTCTCGATTCTAGCCTTTCGATCCGCCGTTGATACATCGTACATATCTGCCATAAAATTAAGGTACTCCATGCCCTTCAGTCTAAGAAACATATTGGGAGTATCAGGCACGAAACCTATCAGCTTTTTAGCTGCTAAAGCATCCTTTTCAATATCCAGGCCATTAATCTTGATAGATCCACTACTAGCGTTTAATATACCCGCAATTAATTTGATGGTTGTTGTTTTACCAGCCCCGTTGGGCCCCAGGAAACCAAATATTTCACCGTCGGGAATGACTAGATTCATGTTATCCACTGCCTTAACAGTGTTGCCATAGGTTTTGCTTAAATTGATTAGTTCGATCATATACTTCCGCCTTCTTTCCACATATTCTGGTATCAAAACTTATTTTCTTATTTGACCATAGAAACAGTGTAATTTTCTCGAAGCCGTTTACTTGCCTCTACATACTTGCTATTTTGTTTGCTGCCAGTGAGTATATTTTTAATTTGTTCTTCTACTTCATCAAAATCACTAGTTCCTGCTTTTTTTCTGTCCACCAGCTTAATTATGTGATAGCCGAACTGGGACTTGACAGGCTTACTGATTTCGTTAATCTCAAGCTTAAATGCTGCTTCTTCAAATTCCGGCACCATTTGCCCTCTAGAGAAATTACCTAGGTCTCCTCCTACTGAAGCTGAGGGACAAGATGAGAATTGCTTAGCTGCCTCTTCAAAGAACAAGCCTTTTTTTAAATCCCAATATATCTGTTCTGCTTTTTCTGCATCATCAACTAAAATATGCTTTGCCTGAATGGACTCTTGAGTTTTGAAATCATTGCGATGTGTTTTGTAATATTCAAAAGCTTCTTCACTGGAAATTTCAATATCCTCAAATAGCTTTCTCATTCCAAATTGCTTTAGAAGCTCTAATTTCATAATATCTAATTCTAACTGAAACTCTGAATCCTCTTCTAAATTCTTATTTAACGCATCTACAAGGATCAATTCCTGGGTGATTAACTCATTTAATAAAGTTTTTCTTCCTTCTGGGGAATCAAATTGAGTGGCTCTTTGTGGTCCCAGGCTAGAAAGTAGCCGTTCCACATGAGCTTCTGTAATTTCTCTACCTTCAACAGTGGCTAAAACCTTTTGATTTGTCATCTAAAAACTCCTTTTTCGTTTATTACTTCCTCATGATAACAAAAACAAGGTAAACTGTCTATTTTTTTAGGCTAAAAACTTAAAAAGTTTGGGATACTAATTGTATTAAAGAAAGGGAGTGAATTCATCATGAAAATGAACCGCCGGGATGTAGCTAAAAAGATGACGGAATTCTCGAAAGAACTGGGTATAGCTCCGAAAAAAACAGGCTCTGTAGGCAAGACAATGCTATGGGCAGCAGGAAGCGTAGCTGGTTATTTCTTGATTCGTGGGGTTTACAACAAGCGAATGAAGTAGGCAGAAACATACAAGTGGCCGGATCCTCCGGCCTTTTTTTATGCATATTTTTAGATGGCCAAATATGGATATAACAAAGTCCAAGCCATTGTGGTATAGTAGTGATTGAATAAGTATATATATATTGTGATTCTACTGCAAATAATTGTTGGATTGTCATC
>JAAZEK010000243.1 GCA_012512335.1 Clostridiales bacterium
GCACCTCCATGGTGGTATGGGGTTTGTGAGGAGTTTCTCCCAGAGCCATTACTGCCCATTTCCAACGAATATGATAAGTTAATTGAAGGGGCACGTAAATATATAAAAGAGTACACGGTTAAAGGTGGCTACGAAGACGGAAGCGTTCCGCGTAACATCGGAACTCCAGGAGAAGACGGCAGGTTTGAACCTGGTTGGGAAGGTGAAATGCCTGGAGGACAATTTTTATGCGCTTACAGGACTGGTGATTATGAGGATTATGACCTAGCAATGCGGTCTGCATACGTATTTACTGATGTATATGTTGATCATGCAGTAAAAGCAGTTAGAATGCATGGATTTCCCGCTTATGGTTTCTCCGTTCCCATGAATCGTATTCATGGACCGCTTTATGCATACCTGGAAACAGGGGATCCTTACCTATTACAAACTGCAAAAGCAGTAATAGACACTTCCTATTTTACACATAAAAACTCATGGCCAAGGCTAGCTGTCGGTAGAGATGCTTGTTTTATAAGAGGTGCTGTCTTATTATACCGTTATTTTAATGATATACATTACAAGGAAATAGCAGAAAACGCAATTAAGGACGTTATTGCCACTCAAAAGGAGGATGGTAGCTTTGGCGACCAAGGTGGTGGCACAGGGGTTCATCAATGGGCAGCATATATAGTAAAGCCATGGATGGGCTTAATGGCTATGGGCGGTATTGTTGATTATCTTGAATTACATCCTGGAGAGACAGAAATGCTTTCAGCAGTTAAGAAATTTGGAGACTGGCTGCTTAGAGAAAGGTTTGAACACAATATCAAGCCAAATAATATTAGAGCTAAGGGATGGGCTTATCAACATTACTTTAAAGACGATGTCATGTTCCAATTAGGTAAACCTAAAAAGTGGGTAAATCTAAAAGAACCCGATGGCAATCTATGGCATGTAGAATATTTTGCTCGATTTCTAGGCTATTGCTCTCTTACTTTCAACGACCCTGCATATCTTGATGCTTGGGCAGAAAGCTATGAGGCATATTATGGTGTTGAAGCTGAAATAAAAAGTGATCATGCTGCAGTGCAGATATTTCAATTTATACCGTGGCTTCAAGCTAGACTTTGGAATGCAAAAATCTCCGATGATGGAGTTTCCTTAAAACCATTTAATTTTGGACCTAGAACTGTCAAGGAAGCGACTGTTATGACGCCAGATGGAATGTTAGATGTGAAGTTACCCTAGGGACTAAAAGTAATTATTTTGAATTAACAACAGGATGAATTAACAGCTGAAGCAAAAACGCCGAGAAATTAATTTAAGTCCAAGTGCTAAGGTAAGCATAATAAACAAAAAGGGAGATGCAAAATGAAAAAACAAATAAATGTAGGAGTAATTGGATTAGGAGGTCGTGGACGAGGTCTGCTGAATACAATACTGGGCTTAGAAAACATTCAGGTCCTAGCCGTCTGTGATTTATTCGAAGATCGTTGTCAGAAGGGTGTAGAGGCTGTGGAAAAGGCCACAGGCAAAACTCCATTTTCCACTGAAAACTACAAGGAAATTCTAGCAATGCCAGAAATCGAGGCAATAATCGTACCAGCATCCTGGGCTGATCATGTCCATATTGCTGTTGATTCTATGAAAGCAGGCAAGTATGTAGGAATAGAGGTAGGAGGGGCATACTCCATTGACGAATGTTGGGAGCTAGTACGTACTCATGAAGAAACTGGAGTTCCTTGTATGATGCTGGAAAACTGTAATTATGGTCAAAAAGAGCTTATGGCCTTAAATATGGTTAAGAAGGGTGTTTTTGGTGAAGTAGTTCATTGCCAAGGCGGCTACCATCACGATCTAAGAAAGTCCTTAACCTATGGACGTGAAAACCGACATTATCGACAGGCTAATTATATGCACCGAAACTGTGAGAATTATCCCACACATGAGCTCGGTCCTATAGCTAAAATACTGGATATCAATCGAGGAAATCGCATGCTAAGCCTTGTTTCAATGGCTTCTAAAGCAAGAGGTCTTAAAGAGTATGCTAAGAGAGAAAAAGGAGAAGATGACTATGCCTCCAATTTCGACTATGCACAAGGGGATATTGTTACAACTATCATTAAATGTGCTCATGGTGAAACGATTACCCTAACCTTGGACACCACCCTGCCACGGGCTTAGTCAAGGGGGTTTCAGGTACATGGAACAAAAGCACTTTACATGGAAGATAATAATTCCCTGTTTATAGACCAGGTTCACAATGAATATGATAACAAATGGGCTGAACAATGGAACAATGTATTAGAGC
>JAAZEK010000244.1 GCA_012512335.1 Clostridiales bacterium
CCATTAATATATATTAAGCTTGACTCAATATTATACAAGCTAGATATATGTTCTTTTAAATCTAATTCCATATCTGTACTGTTTGAATTACTATTTTCATATATGTTCTTTTCTTTCCCTTTGAAGTTCTCCCCAATTTCTATCCTTACTGTTTCTACAATACTTGATTGTGTTTTGGATAAAGCTGTTATATCAATTCTCTGAATCCGGGAAAAATCAACTTCTCCATTTTTTTCTTCAAACTTTATGGAAACATCCAGGTCATCAAAGCCAGTCTTATATTTGAGTTCAAGAACTAATTCTTTTTCTAGGTTATCCTGTATCATTTTCTCCAGCCTGAGCTGTTGACCTTTATCTATACGTTCATTTTGCCATGTTGTTGATTGGCTTTGCTGTTTAGTAGAGTTTTGAAATATTTTATATTGAAGATCAGGCTGTTGTCCCATAAATTGAAGCAGAGGTTGAAAAAACATAATTAGAATTACTAGACCAAACAAAAAGCTTGTATATTTTTTTAGGTTTCCATTTGGTAGAACCATATCAACCAAGGCTGCTAGAATCGAGATTATCGCTAGGCTCGAAATCCACTCTCCCACTAAGGCTTTCATTCCATCACCTCATCTTAACATCATACTTGTGTTCCCTGTACCGATCATTATAGTTACAGTTAAAAAGAACATAAGTGCAATACCTAAAACAGTAATCAATAATACGCTTAACACCTTGGCAATTCCGCTTAAACACTCTGTTATTCGATTATCAGTAATTGGCTCCAGTAATGCACTTACCAACCTGTACAAGAATAAAAGTGAAAATATTTTTATAGCTGGAGCTAAACTCAGTAGAGCAAGAATAATCAAACCCGCTACACCTACTGCATTTTTTAATAATAAGGAACAACCAATAATTAGATCCACCGACTCTGAAAGCATCTTACCTACAATCGGAACAAAAGTACCTATAGCAAATTTTGCTGTTCTTATGGAAATACCATCAAAGGTAGAAGTCATAGCCCCTTGTATGGTCAATACCCCAATAAAGATAGTGAAAAGAAAGGCAAGAGTCCAAGTACATAGATTATTTAACAGTTTACCAAGCTTTTGTATCTGCACTCTTTCGCTAATCTGATTCACTAAAGTGACGACTGCGGAAAGAGATATTAAGGGAAATACTACATTAGTTAGGACCGATCCTACGGTGCCAATCAAAACTCCAATAGCAGGTTGTAAAATGCTTGCTGACGTAAAATTCCCCATTGCAGTCAACAATCCTAATAAAATTGGGAAAAGGAGCTGCATAAACCCCGACATCCTCTCTATCCCTGTTTTACCCACTGCAAGGATAGGAAGAAAGCTCTGAATAATCAGAATTATAATTATTGCATAGCATACGTAGTACCCAATTTCCCCTACTGAGGAGTCTTTGAAGGAGTCATTCATATTCTTAAAAACACTGCAAATAAGTGCTATCACAATAATTTTCGCCATGAGTGTCAAGTTTAAATTGAACTCACGAAAAAAAACACCAACAATATAATTAATAAAGTCCTGCCAGGTAAAGGAAAACTGTCCAGTAATGAGGTTTCGAATAATTTCCTTAGCAGATTCACCAGCCAAAATCTGACTTTCTTCCTGCTCCACATACTTCAAGTAAGGCTGCCAATCCTGGGTATTCAAGCTATCCATTTGATCCATTATTATTTTTTCTATTTCTTCGTACCAGTTTCCATTATCCTCGGGTGTAGCCAATGCTATTACTGGTATTAGACTAAATAAAAACACGATAATTAACGATATCCAAAGAGTTCCCTTTTTCATATGTAATTCTCCTCTTTAAGGGAGTATTTTTAAAATCGCCTCAATTAATGCGGTCAGTATTGGCAAAGCCAATACCATAATCAGAATCTTTCCACCTAACTCAATTTTTGAAGCAATGGTTCCCTCTCCAGTATCTTTGCAAACTTGAGAACCAAATTCTGCTATATAGGCTATGCCTATCACTTTTAACACAGTTACTAAGTAAATGGAGTCAAGATTCGCCATCTGTGACATCGCTTCCACAGTAGAAATTATTGAGTTGATGTTGCCTAGAAGTAGAAGAATCAATAAAATACCAGATCCCATAGTGATAAGCATGGCCATATCAGGCCGATATTGTTTGACAATCAAAACAAGTAGAGCTGCAACCATGCCAATTACGGTAATCTGCATAATATTCATTCCATCACCTCCTAAATCCTTTGTCTCCATATAACCTTGTCCAGCAAAATTCCACTAATAGAGTTTAAATATGGATTTGATGTTCTGGAACAACTGATTGATTAAGTTCACAACCATGAGCAATACTATTACAACACCGGTTAAAGTAACCATCATGGCCATTTCTTCCTTCCCAGCTTTTTCAAGAATCATGTTTATAACAGCAACCAGAATACCAATAGCCGCTATCTTGAAAATGATATCTACGCTCATTTGCTGTCCCCTCCATTCATAACAAAATGATTGCTAATGCAATACCAGATAGCAAACCTAAGCTATGATACATTCTTTCGTACTTTTCACGAAGTGCTCGGGCTTTTATCTCCTCTTCGTGGAGCTGCATCATGGTGAGTTTAATAAACTTTATTTGTCCATCCTTGTCACTACTACCTAATTGATTACCAAATCGCTGTAATATATCCAAATCTTCTCTTTGAAGTGAAAGGATTTCCTTTAGCTGCGTAATGGAGGAAGACCAGGCATCAGAAACCGTAAAGCCATTTCCCTCCATTAGTGACTGTCCTGTTAAATAGAACAACTTACCTGCCGCTCCATCAACGGATTCTCCTATTCTAATCAAAGCCTCGGGAAGACGAGAAGCATAGTGGGCTATTTCAGTTTCTAAACGTGACAATGCTCCTTGTAAGGCACTTAATACCTTGGTTCTATTAACATATTTTTTTGCTAATTCTCTTCCAATTAAAGCAGAAGTAGCTACTATCACACAGCTATTAATGATTTTTATTAGCATTTCTTAGAGTACCTCCTCATCGAAGGGGCGTATTAAGCTGCTGTCTATGGTTTTTACCTATATAAACTTGCTCTAAAGTGCCAACTCCTAGAGAGTCACCTAACACAGCAATCTGGTCAAAGGTGTGGTTAGCCAAGACTTTAGATAAAAATGGCCTATCACAAGCGTCTTGTAGACTAGCAGCATGGGCTGATGTAATGATTTTTATACCTGCATTCAAAGCTTCTCTAATAGCTGTGACATCTTCTTCTCTACCAATCTCATCGGTTATTATGACCTTGGGAGACATAGAACGTATCATCATCATTATCCCCGCTGCTTTAGGACAGCTGTCTAAAACGTCTGTTCGAATTCCCACCTTTCTTTGTGGAAGTCCATGCCAACAGCCAGCAATTTCTGATCGCTCGTCCACAATTCCCACCTTCATACCCGGAAATCCTTGAAAACCATCACTGATTTTTCTAGCAATGTCTCTTAAGAGTGTGGTTTTTCCCATTTGAGGTGGAGATAGAATCAAGGTATGACATATTTCTTTACCAGAAATTATGTATGGCATGATCTTATCAGCTGATCCAATGATTTCTCGAGAGATACGAAAGTTAAAAGAATTAATATATTTCATGGTGCGTATAAAGCCATTTTCTAAAACAACTTTCCCAGCCATACCCACACGATGGCCGCCCTTTAGAGTCAGATATCCATTTCGGATTTCTTCATCAAAGGCATATATTGAATAATCTGATATGAGTTGTAGGATTTTTCTAGTATCTTCTTGGCTTATGTGGTAAGCTCCTTCACTACGAAAATTTATATTTCCATCCTTAGAAACAAAATAATCTTTTCCTTGGCTATGAACCATAAGGGGACGATTCTCTCTAATTCGAATTTCTTCTAAATCCTGTAGAAGATTAAGTGGAATTCTCCTAATCATACCTTGGATTTCCTGTGGTAATGCCTGAAGAACCGGCTCCTGCCAAGACAAGTCTGATTCCTTCATCTTTAAGATCCTAGACATAAGGCCCTCCTCCTTTGCTTTGTAATATATCTATGAAGGGCTTATCCCAAATATAACAATTAAATAAAAAAAATCACGAGGACTAGTCCTCGTGATTTGTAGATACTAAATTTTTCAGTTATCGATCGCGTTTAGATTATTCGTCATCTTCTGATTCGTATGTTTCTTCTGAATATATAACCTCGTCACAGCTGGGGCAAAGTATGTCTTCATCGTCTTCAAAAATGTCCTCATCAAAATACACCGTCTCTTGACAGTGAGGGCATTCCAATTCGATGTAGTGGGTATGGGCGTCGTCGAATAGATCGTCGTCTTCGTCATCAAATACAGCATACTCAACGTCTGCCAAATCATCATCCAGGGTTTCTAAGTATTCCTCTGTTTCTGACTGAGCCGTTTCCAGTTCTGCAATAGCTTGAGCCATATCATCTAACAAATCAATGATACTATGAAAGAGTTTCCCTTCGTTATGATCGTCCTTCATTCCCATTCCTTCAGCCAATCCACGTAGATAGGACACCTTTTTGCTTAAATCAAACATTAATCATTCGCCTCCTTATCTTTCTATATATAGGATAATCCTCAAAGAGATATTTTATCCATTATATTCGTTCCATGTACTCTCCAGTACGTGTATCTACCCTTATCACGTCTCCTTGATTAACGAACAAAGGGACATGAATTAAAGCACCGGTTTCCACAGTAGCAGGCTTGGTTGCACCTGTAGCAGTATCACCTTTAAAGCCTGGATCGGTCTGTGTTACCTCCAATTCAACAAAGTTTGGTGGATCTACTGAGAAAGCTTCACCTTTAAAGAACTTAATAGTTGCATTTGAGTTTTCTTTTACATAGATAATGGCTTCCTCTACCTGAGAATGATTGAGGGGCATTTGTTCATATGTCTCCATATCCATAAAGTAATATAATTCGCCATCATTGTATAGGTATTGCATTTCTTTTGTTTCTACATGGGCTCTAGGAAGCTTTTCAGAGGGGTTGAATGTCTTTTCTAATACACCGCCAGTCATAACGTTCTTTAACTTAGTACGTACAAAAGCTGCTCCTTTGCCTGGTTTTACATGTTGAAAATCGACTATGCTATACACTGCATCGTCCATCTCTACTGTTATGCCCTTTCTAAAATCACCTGCTGAAATCATTTCATCGTCCCTTTCTTTCTTGTCTTACGCAGAATTTTGTTTTCAAAGCTTATAATATAATTAGTTCTTTAGGTGAAGATACTAGGTTTTCAAAACCTTCTTCCTTAATAACCACCAAGTCCTCAATTCGAACTCCGCCCTTACCTGGTAGATAAATGCCTGGTTCACAGGAAACAACCATGCCAGGCTCCAGCATTTTATCTCCTCTGAGTGACAGAGTTGGCGCTTCGTGAACGTCAAGACCTACACCATGGCCTAAACCGTGACCGAAATATTCTCCATAGCCTTTGGATTGGATGTAATCTCGCGCTTGCTTGTCCACTTCCACTCCAGTTTTTCCAGGTCCCATAGCTTTCAAGGCGTTTAACTGTGCTTGCAGGGTAACCTCATATATCTGTCGTAGCTGATCATTAGGTTCTCCTAAAGATACAGTTCTTGTCATATCTGAGCAGTATCCGCCAATCTTACTACCGAAATCAAAGGTGATAAATTCACCATTTTCTATTGTTTTATTGGAAGGCTCTGCATGTGGAAGAGAACCATTATTTCCTGAAGCTGCGATAATAGGAAAGGCCAGCCCTTCACTTCCATTTTTTCTTAAGAAAAATTCTAGCTCTATAGCAAGATCCAATTCACTGATCCCTGGGCGTATATAATCTAAAATATGAAGAAAACCTTTATCTGACAAGGCAGCTGCATCTCTGATATTGTTTACTTCTTCGAGACTTTTTATAATTCGCAAACTAGATATGACATCTTGATCGGGGATGAGCTGGATGTCTTCCTTTAGCGCTTCATTATAAGTTAAATATGTACGGAAACTTATTACACCATCTTCAAACCATACTTTTTTCGCTCCCAGTTTTTCTAGTGTTTCCTTAATGAAAGGAGCTGTTTTAGGTCCAGCTGCATCAATTACTTGAAAATCAGGACATTGGATTTCTCCTTGTTCAATATAGCGAAAGTCGGTAATAAGATAACGAGCTTTCGAATGTATCAGCAATATACCATCCTCAGAAGTAAAACCTGAAAAATATCGTATATTGCTTTTTTTCGTTATGATTGCTGAGTCAATTTCATGTTTATTTAATAAAGACTCTAGCTTAATAATGGAATGCTTCAATGAGAACTCTCCTCCTCTAGATTTGTTTTGTCATTTGAAGACCTGACAAAATAATCAAGGGCTAAAAAATATCCTTGAGTGCCTAGACCAGAAATCTGGCCAATACAAGCAGCTGCAGTTACGGAAATATGACGAAATGATTCTCGTTTATGTATATTGGAAATATGAACTTCCAAGACAGGTAACGAAATTCCTTGAACAGCATCTCTAAGAGCATAACTATAATGAGTGTAAGCTCCAGGGTTCATAATAACACCGTCATAAATACCAATAGCATTATGTAAGCAGTCGATTAGCTCACCTTCATGATTGGACTGAAAGCAATCAAGTTCAATTCCCTGCTTTGAAGCATAAGTGGTAAGTTCAGCCACCAAATCTTTATATGTATTGCGACCATAAAAATCTGGCTCTCTATTTCCTAGGAGGTTTAAGTTGGGGCCGTTTACTATCAAAAGCTTCATTATATCACCACCTGCCTTCCTTCGACATAAAACATATTACCATAAATCAGCAGAGTTGAACAGAGAGATTTTCGCAATAATCTCTTGTATTAACTCTGCTGGAGAATATTCATCAACTTGAATAGATATATGTGCATCATCATATAATCCCATCCTCTGTTGGTATAATCGCTGTAAGGCTTCTCTTGGGTTTTCATTATTAAGTAAGGGTCTATTAGTAGAATCCTTTAGTCTTTCCCAAAGTGTATCTGTATTAGCTTTAAGCCCTATCACTATTCCGTTTTCTTTCATAAGCTCTACATTATATGGATTTAGGACAATACCACCTCCAGTAGAAAAAACCTGATTGGACTGTGTGATACATCCTGATAATACTTCTGTCTCTTTCATTCGAAACCAGGTTTCACCTTCATCTGCGAAGATAGACTCTATTTTTTTGCCAGTTTGTTCTTCTATCTTAGAATCCAAATCAATGAATTTCATACCAGTTCTATCTGCTAACAATCGACCAAGTGTTGTCTTACCTGTCCCCATAAAGCCTATTATAAATATATTAGCTTTCATTCACACTTACCTCTCACATAAAAATTTAATGTCATCTCTATATCCAAATCATAAGCTACTTCAGTATTTAATTCCATAGTTGTGGGTATTTCTCCTCTTATATTGCTAAAAGAAATTTTCATATTAGATAAAGTTGGCTTGACGGACAAAGATTCTATTGCTGTAAGAAAATCTAACAGTCCTACATAATTTGTAGTAAAGCTGAATCGTACTGGGTAGATCCTATAATCTTCCTGCAAAATTGGATCCAAAAATATAAGACTTCGTCTACTCAATTTATTAGCATTTGCTTCTGATAATAATAAAATTATATCTTGAGAGTCTAAATTCTCTGGCATATCTTCTATCTTTTGCTTTATTAAAGCTTCTATCTCATCACGATTAGAATTTATCCTTTCCAGATCTCTGACTTTGTTGTCTCTTTCTTTAATAGTTTCTTGCAAAGATGATAGTTCTCTTTTAGCCAAGCCAGTCTTTTCCATAATAGGGCTTAGAAAGCTATTCAAATAAAGTGCAAATATTATTAAAGTTGTGAACACTGCAATTAAAGCTAATTTCTTCTTAGCAATATTTATACTTGTACTCATATTCTTACTAGCATTTTTATTAATCTTCATGGAGAGATAACCTCCATTTGTCCCAAAGTGCATCTTATTGTATAGATAACTTCATCATTTTGCTGGTATAAGATTTTTTCTATTTTAGCTTCTGCAAAATAACCACTATCAATTAGGCTTCGCAGGTAATCAGCGGATGTTTCGTCATTAGAACAATATCCAGATAAAAGCAGGGACGTATTATCGCAAGTAAATTGAATCAACCAAGAACCTTGAGGCTGGCTTTCTATTATGGTGCTAAGAACACCTCGCCAGTACTCTGCCGTGTTTTCCTCCATTGCTTTAAATGTTAGAAGCCGTTGACTCAATTCCTCCAATAACTTATTTTGCTGATCATATTTTTCCTCTAACTCTGGTAGGTTGATTGTATCTTTTTTTAACATTTCTAAAGCTTGTTGACCGTCTCTATCTTTCTGTATTAGGTCTATATATGCGTATTTGACAATTATTCCAAGCAGTAAAGCTAATAAGAGTAGAAGTATTATGCTTTTTAAAGTAATTGGTTTGCTCCTATATTCGGAAGGTAGTAAATTTACTTCTTTCATAAGCTATACTTCCTCTCTTCTTGCTTTCCGTCCTCACAAATCAGAGAACCAAGACAATTTCCATATATATTCAGATCTATGATATTAGGAATAAAAGGTATTAAGTCATGTAAATCTTGCAGTGTGCTCCATTCAAGTTGAATATGCTGTCTAAGAAAATTTTTAAGCTCTGGTATATAAGCACCACCGCCATATAAAATTCCATACTTCAAAGGCTTTTGTCCAATTTTATCTATACAGTAACTAATTTGATTTTGATAAGTAGATAACAGATGGTCGAGTATTATCTCTGGTTCGTACTTTTCTTGCTGTAAGGACTTACATCCAATAGGAAGAACCTTAACTAAAGGCACATGCTGCGATGATACTACTGCTACAGTCGTGTACTCATAACCGAAATCCACTAAAAAATAGTCAGAAATTCCAGCTTTACTTATAAGCTTGTGTATTGCACAGCTTTGTAAACCAACAGAAACAGGCTTGAGCCCTAGCCTAATTGCTTGGTCGATATACATGCGGTTTATGTTTTTTGATACTGTTATAGTGGTAGCGTTATAAAGTTCTGTTCCTTCATCTACTAAATCTATGAAATAATCATAATCCAATTCTACTTTTAAATCAGACTCATATTGCTGAATTGCGTCTTGTACACTTAGGTGGAATAATGCATCATCTTGGTAGTTATCTGGATATGAAAGGGGAATTTCACGTATCAGGATTGAAGGGTGGTTATAAGACAGTATTGCTTTCTTAGTGCGAAAGCCAAGATGCTTCATTTCATTATTAGGAGAAACAGCTTCTATAAGTTGTTCCTTAGGGTAGGCCCCAAAACGTAATATACGTAAAACCGGCTTTCTTTGTGCTTCTATTAGTTTATAAGAATGGTTTCCCATATCAAT
The DNA here is from genome assembly GCA_012512335.1 of Clostridiales bacterium. Lineage (GTDB taxonomy): Bacteria > Bacillota > Clostridia > Caldicoprobacterales > DTU083 > UBA5454. The sequence continues at coordinate 9,394 of JAAZEK010000244.1, forward strand.
AGAAATAACTCGATTGCCAGTAATTAACATAAAATCACCTCACCATTGCATATTGTATAAAACCTCTTTAGAAAATCTTATTTCAAATAGTTCTGCCTCTGGTTCAACTCTGAAAAAACGTCGGAAGCTTTCATCTTCTTGGCTTAATAGTTCCAATAGTATATCCTTATCTTTGTATAGCTTCAAACTACCTTCAACAACAAGATCATTCCCCGAAATGAGTAGACCCGTGTGTTCAACTTGTTTGCTTGATTCTATAAAGATAGAACCATTGGTTATTAATATCCCCTCATAGCTACCTGCAGGCATAATTATGTCTTTTTCATCAGGTGTAATATAGATAAAAGGTTTGTCCTCATCTAGGATAGAAAAACTGTTGCCATCTATTACAATATTTTGGTTCGTCACCTCAATTGTTGGATTTAATTGAGAGCTGTAATCCCAAACTGTCTGAGTCTTCATTTTTAGTAGAATATCATTAAAGAAGTTATTGGATGGCATTTTACCAGAAGCTTCCTTCACCTGGTTATTGGCAAATACTAAACCAGATGTGTAACCTAAAAGCTCGTTCTTATCTTCACTTTCTGTCCCTTCTTCTCTCATAATCTTTATACTAGCAGTATTAATTCCCATTATGTGTTGTAGATAGCTAGGCAAATAACTATCTTCTGATGGAGGAGTATTAAGATAATCATATAATAGAGTGCCTTGCGTATCCATATCTAAATATGTAAAGTCATCCCTAAAATAGTCAATTGCGTATTCTGGTATGAAATCTGGGAAATAAAAGCTTGAATTCCATCCTCCTATACTTTCGACACTTTTGAATACTTCACCCCTAACAGGAATACTTTCTGAACCAAAGAGAAATCCTTGATTGTCTGGATAATTCAAGGTTCCATTGATATAAATCATATCTCTTAGTACAATATTGCCACCATCTCCAGCAACTACACCAACTGAAACACCCTCTTCATCTGGACAAGCATATAAAACACCGTCTAAATCAATTTTATTATTCTTACCTATAGCACTAATTTCTCCATAAGTATATAAATCAGATAAAAATGAAGCTTTAGAACCTTGTTCTCCATCTACATGTACACTGCGACAGATAACATCATCTGAGAAAGTTGATACGCTATTGTCTTGAAGATAAATACCTCCATTCACAACACACGAAGAGTTAGAATACAGTAGACTATTGTCACCTAGCAGTAGATTTCCTTTAATAAATAACTCACCCTCTGTTTCAAACTGTCCTCCATTTTTAATTATGAAATCTCCACCACTTAGGTGAACAAAGTCAAATAACAAGCTGCTAAAATATCCACTGATTTTGTTTACTACAACTTGACTATCTATACGTCTGCGAATTTTTCCAATTTCACCACGAGAGGAAATTCTAATGCGTAAGGGATTTTCAGTGGAGAAAAACTGTATCAGAACACTTATCTTTGCATTTTCAGGAATATTAGCAAGTACTGGACTTGGTAATTTGTATAAGTATCCTTTATCATTCATTATCTTTTTAAACTTAGGTCCTAATTTATCTTTAACATGACTTTGAGCTGCTTCTTGTACACTTTGTAATGGATATTTGAGAGGATCCCATTTGAATTCTGAAATACATTCTTCAAAGGCTTGTCTTGTTATTTCTCGAAACTCATCCATTGCATAATTCATCCCAGATTCAGCCAGATAATAGACTTCTTGATGAAGATCCTCATTAGCGGATACAAGGAAATGACTCTGGGCTATCGAAAATGTAGTTATCAATAGGAGAGACATAATCATCATTATATAGATGGTAATGATTAGAACCGATCCTTTCAATTATTCATCTCCTCCTACAAACAGCACCTGCTCTAGGTAAAAAGGATTATCTTCTCTGTAAGGTTGTGTCTCTATTCCTATTGTAAGATAACCATTCTCCAAGCTTGGTTCAAATCGTGTAATACGTAGACCTAATGTGTTGGTCCCACCTCCAATTCGTTCATATACAGTTCCATTTTGTAAATAGTATCGGGTGTCTCCTATAATAAGCACTGTACCAGATAGTGATAGTTCCTCCGACAAATTATCCGCTCTTCGTAAGGTTTCAGAAATACGATTAAGGATTACTCTTGCGTTTTGTTCTACATCTACTTGATACTCCTGTCTACGGTAGCTTCGATAACCTGTTAGATAGAGATTCATAGCCAAGAGTAATACTATGGAAAATAGCGAAAAAGCTATTACACACTCTATCAAAGTAAATCCATTAGTTCGTTTCACTTCTGCCTCCTTGTTATTTACTTTGAGCTCTTTGAAAGAAAGTTACTGCAAATTATAACTCCCTGTCTTCGACTTATGGGTTTACTATCCCATTCTCCTCCTATATCTTCATAGGCCTTAACTTGTAAATATATAGGGATTCCCTCAGGAGTTACAGACTTTCTTGAAGTAACAAGCAAATTATCATGCTGATACGCTTGCCAAAGCTCTTTAGTATTTACTTCTTGCTTCTCTGATTGAATTTTTGTGCAGCCATTATAAAGGAGCGGTTCATAAACATAAATCTTCATATTTTTGTTAGTCTGTTCTTCGATTAGTACAATAATTTCCTGACCTTCAGAAATTCCATGGGTGTGTAGATTGACTACACTATCGGCTTTTACTGAATCAAAGCTATAGCTAGCTGTGTTGCCTTCTCCATCTTCTAATAAAAGCTTGGTATTAGTGTTATCGCTAATAAGTTTGATTTGCAGTGGTCCGTTACCTGAAAAAACATGTGTCTCATCAATGGAATTACCAATGCTATAACAAAGAAAGCCATTATCCGAATTCTGAGTAACAATCAAGTCTATGTAATCCATGTTATTAGGAGAAGTTTTAGGCCAGTATCTCTCTGCTTCTATAGTAAATAGAAAACCGTCCTGGAGAATTGAATCGGCAGACGTCCAATCAATAAATTCCGAAATTGTCATTCCCTTAGCTAATTCGTATAAGTTTCCGGCTATTGAGCCAGCAGTTAGATGTTGACGGCTAATTCTATTAATCTTTGCAAAAATAAGTTGAATTCCCAAGAAGGATGAACACAAAATTCCAATTACAGCTAAAGCTATGACTAATTCAATTAAAGTTGTGCCACCATTTCCTTTAGTCATCAACTTTAACCCTCCCTGTGGTAACATCAACAGTTAGTTTGATAGTATCTCCACTATTGGTCTCTAGCACGATACTACCAGCTTGATTTGGGCTACCTAAATAAGAAAACCTTAATACACACAAATCTGCCATATTACCTATATGTGGCTTTTGGAGATTAGAGCTAATTTTCGTAATTTTAGGGTCAAGAAAAACTTGTTTAATCGTAGGTTTGGTGAGATCATTTATGCGTAAATTGTAATAAAACTGTGTCGTATGTAGTTCAAAAATATATTCACTACATTCTTGAACCGATTGTCTCTGCATTCGCCTGATGTCATTAGCAAGCATATGAGCACTACTTTGCAATACCCAGCGGTCATTAAACCTTAATAGTTGAGGAACCGCTAAAAGAGACAGGATGCTAAGTAATGAAAGCACAATTAGAAGCTCTATTAAAGAAAAGGCAGATCTAGTTCTAATATGAGTTCGCAAGTTTATCACCCCCATCATATATCCACTAAGAATCATGCTGGAAATAAACTATATATATTACTAAGTATGTAAAAATGTGGACATAATTAAGTATATTATATATTTCTCCAAATTACAAGTAATATTTCTATTATTTTCCTATGAAAATCGAAATAATTTGTTGGTTTATTATATACAAACAATGAAAACGGTAAAATTGTCGAATTTTCCGCCTCATTTTTGTTTCAATTCCGCTGTGATGATGGCTCCCACATAAGAAAATTTATTAGTTGTACGCTAAACTACTACATGAAAAATATATACAAAATAGCACATTAACATAAAATAAACAGTAAATAAGACGCTTGAATACAGAAGCAGCCTAGATTTGAAATGACTCTGTAGTTTCCATATGACGAGTAAGAGCAATGGAATTACAATGATTTTAATTACAGGCAAAACTCCAGTATTTAACCAGAGCAATACAAATGGATTCCATTCATCAAAGCCCAATTGCAGTGCCTTAATTGTTAGAAAGTAGTCTGCGATATTGAACAAAGCTGTAAAACAAAGCATCAATCCAGATAATCGCTTTGTTTTGATTACTCTCATTGTCATAGGAATATAGCCTCCATCTTGTTTGAAGCAGTCTATTTTCCTAATATGCTCTCACTAATTCCATATCTTATACAATCTGCTAGTATCTGTAATGATCTAACGTGACATGAAATAGAAATATGGTCTGATTATTTACCAGTGTTCAGCCTAACTAGATACAATACTATTCTGTACTATAAAGCATACTCCTGGCATTAAATTGTTGATTTTTAAGGATATGAATTGTCGTGTTAGTTGTGTTATAGGAAGAAAACAAAAAGAAGAATGACAACATGCAAGCATCATTCTCCTTTTTATTTCTACTGTTATTTAGGTTAAGATCACTTAACACTTTCCGATTATAGTGTAATTATCCAGTTCAATATAAGAAAGTATTTAGATACCATTCTATAAGCTCAATTCCGTAGAAAATAGAAATCAAAGTTCCTACAGCTATAAAA
>JAAZEK010000245.1 GCA_012512335.1 Clostridiales bacterium
ATGGAATATTATTATTGGACATGGGTATTTGAGACTAAATTACCTATATCATTAAAAAACACACCTCTATATTCTAGACTTGTTGCATGTGAATTAGCAATCCTATAAATCTCACCAGGGGATACAGGTATTTCTCCAGTCATAGCTAAATTTTCGGAAGTGTTGCTTATAACCCCATTTTCATCTACATATTTATTTTTAAAGTATCCATACTTTTCTTTATGCCAAATATTATTCCAATCGCATAGTTTGAGAATATGAGTGCGCCCATGGGGGGTATCAGATTTATATGTGTTTACAATCATTTTACTTGCACCTTTTGGTATCTTGAAAGTACAAACTCCATCTGAAGAGCAATCATTCTCAGGCAAAATGTAAGCGATGAAACTATCACTATCATCTAATAATAGCCCCCTATCTGTGGGACTCCAATTAACAAAATCTGAGCTTCTAGTAATTACTCTCCAAATATCACCTTCTTTTACCGGAATCGGATCAGAAGAATCAAAGTCCGAATTATTATAAAACTGAATGCTTTTATCATCTGCTACCCTCGCTATTGTTTCTGGAGTATATCTGTAATTATCTTCAAGTTGTGCCCAATTCAAATTAACTATTCGATAACCTAATTTTTTCCTTAATTCATCAAATGTAATGGATGTGTCGGTGGTGTTTTCCATCATATTGTCTCCTTCCTATTATCTACATCATTGTATAAGGGTATCTTCATATTTTCTACTTTTCGTTTAAGTTGTTTTAAAATAACATTGGGTGGATAATCAAAACTCGATTCACTTCTTTTGTATGAGATTAAGTATATCATAATGGTAATTTATTTGATATATAGTACAGCCCTTAGTATTAATTTTACTCATACTTTACTCATAAAATTTCTACAAATAAGCTTATTATTATTGAATTTCTGACAGTATTCAAGTATACTTACATAAAGTATCAATTAAAACAATGGTTGAGCTAGTACATTGACATTGTTTATAGCACTTATCCATACTGCAAAGGGGCATATAGGGGGAAAATGAGAAAACGTATTTTTATACTTGTGATTATTGGCGCACTACTATTGACAGGCACTTTTAGCTACAACTCTGCTTCTGCTTCAGGGAGCAACAATATAAGGGTGCGAATCTCTATATCTAGCAAATCTATTAATATAAATGTAGATGGAGAGTATATACTTAAGGAGAATCCATCCATTTCAATTCCACGTGGTGCTTACACAATATCAGTCTTGTCTAATAACAATATTGGTATAAAAGGTGCGAATGTAGATTTGACCATCCCTAACTCCTTAACATTAATTAGATGTAAATATGAAGGAAATGGAAATAATCATTTAACCATAAGGGGTACAGATCATGGCACAATAAACTACCTAGGGGATTTTGTTTTTACAATAAATTCAGGAAATATTCGGGTTGTCAATCATATATCTTTGGAAGAATATCTCTATGGAGTAGTAGCATATGAAATGAGCAATAGTTATCCACTAGAAGCGCTTAAAACTCAAGCAGTTTCTGCTAGAGGGTATGCTGCCCGTGCTATGGCTTCATCATCAGGAGACTATGACATAGGTGACAAACCAAACCATCAGGTCTATAAGGGATACAACCCATCTTATACAAAAGTAATAGAAGCTGTTAACTCAACTGCAGGCGAAGTGCTTGGCTATGATGGTAAAATTGTAGAAACATATTATGCAGCATCCAATGGAGGACAAACAGATTCGCCTGGTAACATATGGGGATTTGGCGCAACTAGGGAAGCATGGGAAAAAGATTATGAGTACAAGAAAAAACTGTATCCATATATGGTTATAAAGGATGACCCATATGACTTAGAAAACCCAGGTAGCTTATACCAGGAATTATATGTACCTAAGCAGGTAGATGGAGCAGGTTATCTTACAGAATCTGAGTTACCTGGTGAGGATGTAGTTATAACCGTAAATTTAAATGAATCCTGCAATGTTCGAAAGGGCCCGGGAACAAGCCATCCTGTCCTTGGAAAAGCATATGTTAATTCTGCTTATGAATGGTTAGAAACTACAAACAGCAGCTGGTATAAAATTAAGTTTGAAGGACAAGAAGCATACATTAGCAGAACATATAGTGAGAAGGTTCCTAACGGACGTTTTTTATATACAAATATTGTGTTGGTAGATATTCAAGCTAAAGTCCATGCTAGCCTAAAATCACAGGGAATAGAAATAGAAAAGCCAACTGATATAAAGATTATTACTGTAGATGAATTGAAGAACGGTCAGGAACAGTATCCAGGTACAGGAGCCAGAAGCTATGTTACTGCTGTAGGTAATGCTACTGTTGCTTATATACCTAAAGGATCAACAGAATTATCTGCACAGAGCAAGGTGGATTTTACACTAAATCTGATGGTTAAGTCAGGTAGTAGCTTTGTTACATACAGTATGGCACACGACTATCTTGATCATAGACTACGTATGCGAGGTATTAAACAAGCTGAGAGTGAAGGTGGATATTACATAACTAATGCAAGATATGGACACGGTGTGGGCATGAGCCAGCGAGGAGCTCAAACTATGGCTGGCGTATATGGAATGACTTACAGGGATATTTTGGGATTTTACTTTGAAGGCACCAGCATTATGCAAATAGGTAGCTATATACCAGAACTGCCTATTAAGCCCGAAGCTCCTGATCCTGGAAGCCCCAGCCTAACGAGTACGGTGCATAATATTGGTGCTAACTTGATTACAGGCTTATCTAC
>JAAZEK010000246.1 GCA_012512335.1 Clostridiales bacterium
AAATACTACACCTTCCAAACTCACTTCGTTCAGACAGTGAAAGGTGCTTAACGCATTTTCTGCTGATATTCGCTAAGATTGATAATCGTTCCTGCAAAGGCTCCTTCCATATGATTTATTATTTTGGATGTGAACAGTAGATAAATAGCAGAATTGACACTATTAATCATCAGATATTATTTGCAAATAAACGGAAACTAAGTTATACTTAAATATAGCAAGAAGCAAGGCCCTAGCAGGCGTGGCTTACATAGCTCAAATTTAGTTATAGTATATAGATAGATACGGTGATGGTGTCACCTAGTCAATCAATTGAAGGAGGTTCAGTAGCATGAAATTAATTATTGCCATTGTACAAGATGAGGATGCCCAGAAGCTTACTACTACATTAATGAATGATGGATACAGTGTTACCAAACTGGCCACTACCGGTGGTTTTTTACGAGCAGGTAATACCACCTTCTTAATCGGTGTTGATTTAGAACGGCTGGATCATGCCATGGAGCTAATTGAAAAGGTATGTAAAAACAGAAAACAGATTGCTACCTCACCTTCTCCAGTGGCTGGTGTAGCTGGGGTTTATGTTCCGTATCCCGTAGAAGTTACAGTAGGCGGTGCTACTGTTTTTGTAGTAGACGTAGAAGATTTTCGAAAAATCTAACTAAAGTGGGTAGGATATTCTGGATAGATACGAAAGGGACTCCCTTAAATGAACACTAACAATATAACTGGACAATCGCCTTTGATTGCTAGAATGGATCAGATTTTAGCTGGAGGTCGGATTGTCCATGCTTATTTATTTGAAGGTCCTGCAGGGGCAGGTAAAAAGACTATGAGTGGATTGTTCGCTCAGGCATTACTCTGTGAGAAATCTGAGGACAAGCCCTGTAATAAATGTATTCCATGTAAACAGTATGAGAGTGGAAATCACCTAGATGTTTTATGGGTTCGTCGTCTAGAAGATAAGACATCCATTAGTGTGGATCAAATTCGTGAACTACAATCTAAAATTAAAGTAAAGCCCTTTCAAGATGGGAAGCGAATATGCTTTATTGATGAGGCGCATCTGATGAATCACCAGGCACAAAATGCGCTGCTAAAAACTTTAGAAGAGCCTCCTTCTCATACTATTTTTTTCCTTTTGGCTGATAACACCAGCTCGCTTCTTCCAACCATCATTTCACGTTGCCAATTGTTTCGAGTTGACAGCCTTTCAAGGGAAGATATAGCATTAATATTAAATAATCGTCTTTCTATTGGATTTGAGGAGGCGACAACATACGCATCCTTATCTCAAGGTAACCCAGGGCAAGCATTGGCATTAGCAGGGGATGAAGAGTTTAGAGCGCTGAGAGAACGGCTAATTAACGGCATGAATGATGCAGGTACCCCCAAAATAATGGATTTGATTGGACCCTTTACTGAATATAAAGAACGTGTAGATGACCTATTTACCATATTGCAGCTATGGATTCGGGATATTATCATTCTTAAGGAAACAAGCGACTTGAACCTTATAATCAATAGGGACCAATCGTCTTTGCTGCGCAAACAAGCTTCTTACTTTACAAATGAAGCTTTAAAAGCTATGATAGGGAGTATTGAGAAATCCAGAAAAAGATTGAAGAGTAATACAAACTATCAATTAACCATAGAGGCTATGCTTAGCCATTTTCAAGGAGGAGCACATAATGCATCTCGTAGTCGGTATTCGGTTTAAAAAAGCCGGTAAAATATATTATTTTGGCCCAAATGGGCTAGATCTAAATGAAGAAGACCATGTCATTGTAGAAACAGCAAGAGGCGTTGAGTTTGGTGATGTGGTAGTTGCATCCAAAGAGGTTCCTGATGAAGAAATTGTACCACCTTTAAAATCTGTCATTAGAAAAGCTACTGAGGAAGACAAAATACAAGCAGCAGAAAATAGGAAAAAGGAAATTGAAGCTTTCCAAGTTGGAGAACAGAAGATATCTGAACATAAGCTACTCATGCATTTAGTGGATGTGGAGCTTACCTTTGATAATAGCAAATTAATTTTTTACTTTACGGCAGATGGGCGGATAGATTTTAGGGAGCTAGTTAAGGATTTGGCTTCAGTATTCAAAACTCGCATCGAGCTTAGACAAATCGGTGTAAGAGATGAAGCCAAGATGCTAGGAGGTCTTGGTCCTTGCGGCCTTACTCTATGCTGCAGTACATTCATGGGAGATTTCCATCCTGTTTCTATAAAAATGGCAAAAGAGCAAAATTTGTCATTAAACCCCGCCAAAATATCAGGAATATGTGGAAGACTGATGTGCTGTCTTAAATATGAGCAGGATCACTATGAGTATGCTCGTAAGAACATGCCGCGTATAGGCAGTGAGGTAATCACACCAGATGGACCTGCGGAGATTACGGATTATAACCTATTAAAGGAAGTAGTCAAGGTTAGAATGATTTTAGACGATGATACAGTTGAGGTTAAGGAATTTCCTGTTGAAGAGCTGCAATTTGGTGGAAACAGAAATACAAGTGCACCCTCTAGCAGAAATCGCAGGAATGATAATTAGCTTAGAAAGAAATTTTAAAATATACTTTTCTTTTGCTGTGAATAGTGATAATATATTAACGAATTTACTAAGGGGTTTCCATGTTAGGGGGTGACTTTCATGGCCTATGTTATAAATGAGGATTGCATCGCATGTGGTGTCTGTCAGCCAGAATGCCCTACAGATGCTATTTCAGAAGGTGACATCTACGTTATCGATCCAGAGCTCTGCATAGATTGTGGTGCTTGCGCTGATGTATGCCCAACTGATGCTCCTCAACCAGAATGATACATGTCAGAAGAAGGCTTGATCTTAGGGTCGGGTCTTTTTTTTGTTTCTATACTATAAAATCAGGTTAATTAACATTAGGATAACTAAGGGAGGTTTGGAATTGCAGGATCGTTTTCTGTTTATACCAGTCTTTTTTGAGGGCTTAGCCTCATTCCTGTCCCCTTGTGTGTTGCCCTTAATACCGGCATATATGACATATCTAACGGGACAATCTATGGAGGCTATGATTGAGGATCAAAAGTCCCGTAAAACTCTTATAATAAATTCTTTGGCATTTATTCTAGGGTTTACCGTTGTATTCGTATTGATGGGTGCAGCTGCTACTAAAATTGGTTCCTATTTATTACGTCATCAGCACCTTATTCGTCGCATCAGCGCTGTGTTAATAATCTTCTTCGGATTGTTCCATGCAGGCTGGATACCTATCCGTTTTTTGAATTATGAAAGACGACTCCAAGTTCGGCGGAAGAAACAGGGCTTGCTAACTTCTTTACTGATCGGTATGGGCTTTAGTGTTGGCTGGACACCCTGTATAGGACCTATTTTAACCTCTGTTTTATTATTAGCAGCTAATACTCAAACATTAGGCTCGGGAATGCTACTCTTGGCAGTTTATGCACTAGGTTTAGGTTTGCCATTTTTTTTGCTGGCAGTAGGTATTCGATATTTATCTAAATACTTAAGCCTCTTAAATAAACATATGGGTGTAATAAAAAAAATAAGTGGTATTATTCTAATTATAATAGGTATTTTGATCTACTTTAATGTTTTCGCCAGATTGGCATACCTATGAAATTTAAAGGAAGTGAAAATATGTTTAAGCATCTTAAGATAAACAGATTAAAAATAGTAGTTCTTTCTCTATCGTTCTTGATTTTACTCTCCGCTTGTACAGCTGTTTCTCCTGAAGACCAATCCCCAGATCCAGGAACTAATCCTCCAGCTACATCAACAATCTCTCCTACTGATCCTGCTGAAAAACCAGATGTTTCTAAACCAGAAACGGGTGATACGAGAGCTGAGGATATTCTAAAGGATTATGAAAGAGGCTATGCTGTCATAGATGCTCCAATAGAGGATTTTGAGTTGGAAGATCTGGAAGGTAATAAGGTACGCTTGTCCGATTTGGAAGGAAAGTATGTATTTCTAAACTTTTGGGCTACTTGGTGCCCACCTTGTCGTGATGAAATGCCTCATATGCAGACATTTTATGAGAAATATAAGGATGAAGGTGTTGTGATTTTAGGTGTAAATCCAAATCAGGTAGAGAATCAGGGAGTAGATAATGCTGAAAGAGCAGAAGAAAAAGCTAGGGAATTTATTGATGACAATGGATTTACTTTTCCTATACTTCTTGATCGAGATGATTCAGTTTGGGCAATATATCAGCAGAGGGGTATACCTGCAAACTATATGATTGACAAGGAAGGAACAGTAAAGTATCTGAAGCCAGGTGCGTTTTCAAGCCTTGAGGAGATGGAAGCATTTTTAGAAGCCTTGAAGCTGAGCACAAATTAGCTTGAATATGTTATGATTATACTGTTAATGAATTGATGTCAGATGCTATATAAAAGAATTAATAGAGGAAAGAACTAGTGAACTCGCCACTTATAGAAGTGGGAATCTTGACATAGGATAAAGGTAGGATAAAAATTGGAAATAGAAACTCAGTTGAAAGAGCATGAGCGAATTGAGGACCTTCAATTTAAGGGGCTTCGGATTATACAAAATAAAAACAAGTTTTGCTTTGGGACAGATGCTGTTTTGCTGTCCCATTTTGCTGGTATTCGTAAAGGAGACAAGGTTGTAGACCTAGGTACAGGAACAGGTATAATTCCTATATTGTTGGCAGGCAGAATGGAAGAAGCCAGTCTAATTGGCATAGAAATTCAGAGCGATATGGCGGAAATGGCTAATCGCAGTATTCAGATGAATAGCTTGGAAAAGCGCGTAAAAATTTTTGAAGCTGATTTGAAGGATGCAGCAGAAAAATTGGGCAAGGGGAAATTCTCGTTAGTTGTTTCTAATCCTCCTTATAAGAAGGCTGGAAGTGGAATTGTAAATCCAGAGGATGATATGGCCATTGCTAGGCATGAAATTCTTTGCACTCTGGATGATGTGCTATTATCTGCCTCCAAATTGCTTCAGGTAGGAGGACGTCTTGCTATGGTACATAGGCCTGAACGATTATTGGATATTCTAATGGGTATGCGCAAGGTTCATCTGGAACCAAAGCGAATTCGTATGGTGCATTCTCAGCTACATAAAGCTCCTATTCTAATTCTTATTGAGGCTGTATCTCATGGGAAACCTTACCTAACATGGATGCCACCCTTGATTATGTATGATGAGAATAATCAGTACACTGATGAATTAAGGGAAATATATCATATTACGTGATACGAGATACGAGATAATAGATACATATAGGGGCAGACGACTCTGTCTTCCCAAATCCAACAACAGTTTCTGGCATATGAATCTTAGTAATTTAGTGCCTATCACCTATCACCTTAAAAAGGAGACTATTAATGATTAATACAAGCAAGGGATGCTTATACCTATGTGGAACACCTATAGGAAATCTGGAGGACATCACTCTGCGTGCATTGCGCATATTAGAGGAAGTGGACTATATAGCAGCGGAGGATACTAGACATACCTTAAAATTATTAAATCATTACAATATATCAAAGCCTTTAATTAGCTATCATGAGCATAACAAAAGGGAGAAAGGGGCGGAAATCATCTCCTTAGTTCAGGAAGGGCTTAAGGTGGCTATGGTTTCTGATGCAGGCATGCCCGGAATATCTGATCCAGGTGCTGATTTGGTTACATTAGCCTACGAGGCTGAGGTGCCTGTAACTGTAGTGCCGGGGCCTTCTGCAGTCTTATCTGCTTTGGTACTCTCTGGACTTTCTACTGAAAGCTTTATCTTTGAAGGATTTTTGCCCCGGGAAAAAAAGCTGAGGCAGGAAAGGCTAAGAAAGCTAGAGCTAGAAGAACGTACGATTATACTATATGAAGCTCCTCATCGACTGCGCTCATTACTGGATGATATGAGTCAAGTGATTGGGAATCGGAAGATTTCAATTGTTCGAGAGCTAACTAAGCTTTACGAAGAGGTTCTGCCCATGTCATTAGAAGAAGCTGTACAATATTATAAAGAAATAACTCCTAGGGGAGAATTTGTGCTTGTACTGGAAGGGCATCCAGAAAACCTGCTACAAAAGGATTTTAGCAATATCAGCATAGAGGATCATTTAAGAGATTATATTTCATTAGGTTTATCAAAAAAAGAGGCTGTTAAACAGGTATCCAAGGATAGGAATCTACCAAAGTCTCAGGTGTATCCCTTTAGTATAGGATTAGAGCAGGAGTAATGCAGGGGGTAGAGAAGGAGAAAAAAAGCAACCCAGGATGATTACTCATCTCCACGGGTTGCTTGTCATTTAAAGTTGATAGATTTTTATTTTTAGTGTTTACTGATAAATGTAGACTCAATGACATATTATCCTTGCTGATTGCTCATTTCTGTTAGACAGCTTTTGCAGATGTTTTTACTTTTATATTGTGTGACGTCTCGCGCATCATCACAGAAAATGCAAGCTGGGCTGTATTTTTTTAGGATAATATGCTCTCCCTCAACATAGATTTCAAGTGCATCTTTCTCTTCGATGCCAAGTGTTCTACGAAGCTCGATGGGAATGACCACTCTACCCAACTCATCAACCTTTCTCACTATACCTGTAGACTTCATTTTTCCCCCTCCTTTATATTATACAAATTTCGACAGAATCTAACATATAATACACATGTAGTTTACCAATTAATGAAAAATAAGTCAACCTTTTTCATTGAATTTATTTAAAGTTTTTTTAAAATATATTTACTTCCCCAGTGAACTGTAACTTTGTTCTATTGGACAATGTTTAGTACATACCAATGTAAATATAGAGAGTAGGACAGGATTAGGTGGGTGATTTATTTGGTAAATATTATATGGCTAATTTTGTTGGCAGGAGGCTTTTTAGTGGCATTTTTTACAGGCAGTGTGGAATTAGCCACCCAGGCAGCATTTGACAGCGCAAGTTATGCAGTAGAGCTGGCTTTAGGGCTGATTGGAATCTATACATTTTGGATGGGATTGATGCGGGTTGCAGAAAAGGCGGGTCTTATAAAGGTGTTTTCTCGAAAAATTTCACCTATTTTACGCTTGTTTTTCCCAGATGTTCCTTCCAGCAGTCCTGCCATGGGAGCCATGTCTATGAACATAATCGCTAACATGCTTGGCCTGGGAAACGCAGCAACACCTCTAGGGCTCAATGCCATGAAAGAACTGCAAAAACTAAATCGCATGCGAAAATCTCCCTCAGACGCCATGTGCTTGTTTCTAGTCATCAATACTTCCTCGATTCAGCTTATACCTACTACAGTGATTGCACTTCGAAATTCAGCTGGTTCTGCCAACTCAACAGAAATAGTTGGTACAACTCTAATTGCAACTATTTGCGCTACCATTACTGGAATTACTTTAGCACAAATTTTAAAACGTGTATACCAGCAGGGGGGAAGATAATGATAAGTATATTTAATACCTTATCTCGTTTTGCCATTCCTGTGTTTATTCTTTTCATCCTGGGATATGGCTTTTATAAAAAGGTGCCCGTATATGAAGCTTTTATTGAGGGGGCAAAGGAAGGCTTTACTACTGTTATCCGAATACTCCCATATTTGGTTGCTATGCTGGTGGCTATAGGGGTTTTTCGTAGCTCTGGTGCTATGGAATTACTTTTCCGATCTCTATCTCCTGTCACTAACCTGTTGGGAATTCCTGCGGATTTGCTACCTCTAGCCTTTATGAGACCTTTATCTGGTTCAGCTTCCATCGGTATACTTGCTGAAATGCTGAAGGTACATGGGGCTGATAGCTTTATAGGAAGGACTGCGTCCACTATGATGGGATCCACAGAGACCACGTTCTATACAGCTAGCATCTATCTAGGTTCTGTGGGCCTTCGGGATACTCGCTATGTTTTGATTGCTGGCTTGGTATCGGATTTTGTAGGCTTTCTTTCATCTATTATTATTTGCACCTTGGTTTTTGGACGCTAATGCAGAGTGATGCAGAGTGACGGTTCTCGTGCTTCATTGAAGTAGGGGTATAATTCTGGAGCTTCACATTCACATTTAATTAAAATAATAAATATATTCCAGTCGCTGTTGCAATCACGAATCAATCTAGAGCTCATATCAGAATTCAAAAATAGCAGTCTCGACGGAATATTTGTTCTGTGTTATAATAAACACGATAAATGAAGCAAAAACTATGGTTTTTGCCTGATGTATTTATTGAAACGGTGTGAAGCAAGTCGACTCACGACTTGCACTTGTGTTATAATAAACACTGTACCGAAGAAATAATGGATGGGAGACAATGATGAATGAAGCTTAATGTATACGCCATTCCTGACAATGTCGCAGATAAGGAGTTAAAGGACAAAACAGTTGTAATTATCGACCTATTTAGAGCTACCAGTACTATGCTAGCTGCTCTGGCTAATGGATGCAAAGAGATAGTGCCTTCAGCTGAAATTGAAGAGGTTATAAACATGTCCAAAAATTACGAAAAAGACTCCTACCTACTTTGTGGAGAGAGAAACATACAAGCAATTGATGGTTTTCATCTCTCAAACTCACCTTTGGAGTATACCTCAGACAAAGTTTCAGGCAAGACCTTACTGATGACAACTACCAACGGAACCCAGGCTTTCAAAAGGGTGAGTGATGCTAGCGATGTGCTAATATGTAGCCTTACTAATGTGGATGCAGTAGCTGATTATATTGCTGAGGATCAAAATGATGTAGCTTTTATTTGTGCTGGAACTAATGGCCATTTTACCACTGATGATGTGGTAACAGCTGGAGCAGTCATTCACAGGCTGACAAATAAGGTGGAAAATTTGAAACTAGGTGATTTGGCTGCAGTAGCTAAAATCCTGTATCAGCATTCTGCCAATGATTTGCATGGCTTACTTAAGAGCTCTACACACTATGGGAGACTTATGGATTCAGGATTAGAAAAAGACATTGAATACTGTCTTACTTTAAATGCAGCTCCGGTAATAGGCATCTACAAAGATGGAATAGTGAAATTAGCTGATAAAGTACAAGATTAGCATAGGATAAGATTTAGTTTTCAAGCAATCAAACTATACAAATGGGGGGTATGTGATTTGCTTAATGTTGTAGAAGTAAAAACTAAAAGACAGTTAAAGCGTTTTGTTGACTTTCCTTATGAGCTTTATGCAGACAATCCCTATTGGATTCCTCCCCTTCGAGCGGATGAAATTAGCACACTAAGGTGGGATAAAAACCCAGCTTTTGCTTACTGTGAAGCTAGATATTGGTTGGTTTACAGGGATAATAAAATTGTAGGCCGTGTAGCTGGTATCATCAATCACGAAGCTATCGAGAAATGGGGAAAAAAATATGCCAGATTCGGATGGTTCGATTTCATCGATGACCTAGATGTAATAAAATGCCTCTTACAACAGGTGGAGAGCTGGGCACGAGAGAATGGACTATCAGGAATTCAGGGGCCTATGGGTTTTTGTGATATGGATAAGGAAGGTATGCTCATTGACGGATTTGACGAAATGGGCACATTTACCACTCTATACAACTATGAATATTATCCCAAATATATGGAGATGTTGGACTTTAGCAAGGATGTTGATTGGTACGAATACATCATGGAGGTACCTGAAAAGCTTAATGATGAAATTATTAAGATGGCAGAGCTAGTGAAGGAAAAAAATAAGCTTAAAACTATTACCTTTACAAAGCCTAAGCAAATATTGCCCTATGCTAAAGCTATTTTTGATTTACTCAATGAAGCCTATAGGGATTTATATAATGTCGTCCCTTTAAGTGATGAGCAGATAGACTTCTTTATCAAGCAGTATTTTAGCGTAGTTAACCCTGATTATGTGAATATCGTACTGGATAGCAATGATTCCTTGGTTGCATTTAGCATTGGTTTTCCTTCTTTGGCTAAGACTCTTCAAAAAACTAAGGGCAAGCTTTTACCACTTGGGTTTATTCGAATGATACGGGCTTTAAAAGTTAACAATAGTGTTGATATGCTGCTAATAGCAGTAAGGCCTGACCTACAGGGTAAAGGTGTAAACTCTCTTCTTATGAAGGCTATGACAGAAGCCTGCTTGAGGAACGGAGTAAAGGTAGCCCATTTAAATCCTCAGCTGGAGGATAATCGTAAAGTTCGTTCTCAATGGAAGCGCTTTACGGGTCAGCAAAACAAAACGCGTCGCTGTTATTTTAAGGATTTTGGGGTAGACTATCAAGATACTGGCAAAAAAACAGTGTAAGGATTGACAAAAGCAATTATTTTTGTTTATAATATTATTAATATCATATTGAAAACACGATGAAGGGAAGAGTAGGTAAAGGAACTGCCCAACAGAGAACCGGAGAAGGTGAAAACCGGTGGCAAGGGAATTTGCTGAACATGGCCCTGGAGTGAAATGGCTGAAAACAGTAGTAGGTCATTGCGGAAGATTCCGTTAAACGATCAGGTGATAAACGTCACTGAAATAAGGCTTCAGCATAGCTGAAGTAAATTAGGGTGGTACCGCGTGCCCCTCGCCCCTATATGGAGTGAGGGGCTTGTTTATTTATTATATGAAAAGAATATAGTTAGGAAAGGAAGATGATAAAATGAAAACCTATTATATCACCACCCCCATATATTACCCTAGTGACAAATTGCATATTGGTCATTCCTATACCACAGTGGCAGCTGATGCAATGGCTCGCTTCAAAAGAATGACTGGATATGATGTAATGTTTCTGACGGGAACCGACGAGCATGGGCAGAAAATTGAGAAGAGAGCTAAGGAAAACAAGGTAACACCTAAGGAATATGTAGATCATATTGTAGCGGGAATTAAGGACTTGTGGAAGCTTATGGATATCAGCTATGATGACTTCATTCGTACCACAGACAATCGTCATCAAGTTGTTGTTCAGA
>JAAZEK010000247.1 GCA_012512335.1 Clostridiales bacterium
AAGGTTCTCTACCTTTTTACGAGTAGACGCATATACAATCCCACTTTTACCCTTATGACTTTTAGCATAGTTTATCACATAGCTATCTGGATCAGTAGGCTCTTCAATACGAAATTCCAGATTGGGAGGGTCGAAGCTACCTATAAACAAACGACATTGGGACAAATCTAATAATGAAGTAATATCCTTTTGTACCCTTTCATTAGCTGTTGCAGTAAAGGCTGCTACCACTGGGTTTCCGATTCTTTGTATCAAATCCTTGATTTTCAAGTATGAGGGTCGGAAATTATGTCCCCATTGGGAAACACAATGGGCTTCATCTATTGCAACAAAGGGAATATGGATATTCTTTAAGGCATCGGTAAAGCTTTCTGATTGGAATCTCTCGGGGGCAATATATACAATTTTGTACCTTCCCCCCTCCATTTCCTTAACCCGCCTTTGGGCCTCATGATCGGATAAAGCACTGCTTATAAAGGATGCAGCTATTCCATTTTCAACCAAGCTGTCCACCTGGTCCTTCATAAGTGAAATCAAAGGAGAAATGACGATAGTAGTACCAGGCATCATCAAAGCGGGGAGCTGAAAGCATAAAGACTTGCCTCCTCCAGTGGGAAAAATGGCTATTGCATGTCTCTTGCTTAGAATGCTGTCAATAACCTCCCATTGTCCCTTTCGGAATTTATTATAGCCGAAGTGCTTTTCTAGTAGCCTCTGGGCTTGTTCCTTTCTATCGTCTATTGTGTTGATTTCCATTAATTTCCTTTCGTTCCATGTATCATATTAATAATACTGTTCTTTGCCTAGTGAATAAAAGATATATGTAGGGAGCCTTTGCGGGAACGACTAACATTCTTAGCGAATATCAGCAGAAAATACGTTAAGCAACTTCCGCCTGTTTGAACGCAGTGAGTTCGGAAGGTGTAGGATTTTCTGATGATAGAGCTTTAGAATGATTCGTGATCGCAACAGCGAACGGAATATAACTTTTATTCACCCGACTATACTATATCACAACTAGGACACTTCATCCAAGAAGCGATATTGAGAAAGATATAGCTTATAATATTCGCCCTTTTGCTTCATTAATTCATCATGATTGCCACTTTCCGCAATATTTCCACCATAAATATACATAATTCTATCAGCGTTGCGGATCGTAGACAAGCGATGGGCAATAACAAAAGAGGTACGTCCTTTCAGTAACTCGTTCAGTCCCTTCTGAACTAGAATTTCTGTTTGAGTGTCTATGCTAGATGTAGCTTCATCTAATATCAGGATACGAGGATCAGCTAGCAAAGCACGGGCAAAGGAAATCAGCTGACGTTGTCCTTGAGACAAACTGGATCCTCTCTCATTAACCTCGGTATAATATCCTTTATCCATATTTCTAATAAACTCATCCGCATACACAATACGAGCTGCAGCCTTAACCTCTGCATCGGTAGCATCAAGCTTCCCATACCTTATATTATCCATAATGGTACCAGAGAAAATGAAGGAATCCTGCATCATGACACCCATCTGATCTCTCAGTGAATTCATAGTAACCGTATTTATGTCAATTCCGTCAATGAGAACCCTTCCTTCTATTGGTTCATAAAAACGACTAAGTAAGTTAACAATGGTACTCTTCCCTGCTCCTGTTGGACCTACTAAAGCAATGGTTTCACCAGGTGCAACCTGTATATTTACATTCTTAAGCACTGGCTTTTCCGGCTCATAGTGGAAGGATAAATCTTCGAAGGTAACTTCCCCTTCAATTTCAGGCATCTCAATAGCATCTGAGTGGTCAAAGATGTCTGCTGGCGTATCCAACAATTCAAATATCCGTTCTGTGGAAGCCATGGCTACTAAAATGGAGTTAATAAAGTTTAGGATATTGTTTACTGGTTGCCAGAATCTATTAACATAGCTAGCAAATGCAACTAGAATACCCACTGTCACAACGCCTGTATCCATAAAAGAAATCCCAAACCAATATACTAGTACAGTAGATATAGTTGCAATAATT
>JAAZEK010000248.1 GCA_012512335.1 Clostridiales bacterium
CCACACTTTTGATTGAAAAACGGTTTTTGGGCGGGGTCTGCCTCAATGAAGGTTGCATCCCCAGCAAGGCTCTGCTTTACTCAGCAAAGATTGCTGACAATGCAAGACAAGGTGCAAAGTACGGCGTAGAAGCAGCTGATGTTGTCTTAAACCATCCAGTAGTTATAAAAAGAAAGAACAAAGTAGTTCGAAACTTGGTAGCTGGCGTTAAGGGTAAGATGAGGAAAAACAAAGTAACAGTAGTTGATGGAGTAGCTTACATCGCAGGACGTCATGCAGAAGGCTATGAAGTTAAAGTTGGCGATGAATCTTATGCTGGCCGACGCTTACTCATTGCTACAGGTTCTGTTCCTATAATGCCACCAATTCCTGGTGTTAAAGAAGGTGCTGAATCTGGTTATGTTCTGACCAACCGTGAAATATTAGATCTACAAGAGGTTCCGAAGAACTTGGCTATCGTAGGTGGAGGCGTTATAGGCTTGGAAATGGCTTCCTATTACCAATCTGCTGGAAGCCAGGTAACCATCATAGAAATGCTCGATCATATTGCAGGACCTACGGATTCTGAAATTTCACAAATTCTTCAAAAGAATTATGAGAAAAAAGGAATCAAATTCCTCTTGGGTTCTAAAGTAACCAAGATTGAAGATAATGCTGTAGTTTATGAAGCAGATGGACAAACCCACAAGGTGGAAGCCGACAAAGTATTAATGAGCATTGGTAGAAGAGCGGCTACAGAGGGCTTGGGCTTGGAAAACATCGGTGTAGAGCTGGTAAGAGGACGGGTCAAGGTGGATGATAAGTGCCAGACTAATGTTCCTAATGTTTATGCAGCTGGCGATGTAAATGGCATGTCAATGTTAGCACATACTGCTTACCGAGAATCCGAAGTAGCTATAAACAACATCCTTGGCAAAAAGGATATCATGCGCTACAATGCTATCGCTTCAGTTATATATACTAACCCAGAAGTAGCAGGAGTAGGGGAAACTGAAAAAACTGCTAGCGAAAAGGGAATAGACTTTGAAGTTAAAAAACTGCCCATGATGTACAGTGGTAGATATATGGCAGAAAATGAAGGCGGAGACGGAATCTGCAAGATTCTTGTAGACAAGAAATATAATAAGCTCATAGGTGTTCATATGATTGGCAATTATTCTTCAGAGATCATATATGGTGCTGCACTTATGATAGAGATGGAAATGCGTGTGGATGATGTTAAGGAGCTAGTTTTCCCTCATCCCACCGTTAGTGAAATTATACGAGAAACCATATTTGAATTTTAAAAGGGAGGAATTTATTAATGCCTAAATCTCTATTTATCGATCCCGCTGAAGTAAGAAAGAGCGGATATATAAAATTTCAAGACATTCCTGTAAACCAATATAACAAGTCCATAGAGGACGAGAAATCCAATTTCTCCACAGAGGATTTCCTTAGAATTTATCGTGACATGAGCATCATTCGTGAATTTGAAACCATGCTCAATGATATTAAGACCACAGGCGAATACAGCGGAATCAAATACGATCATCCAGGCCCTGCTCATCTTTCCATTGGTCAGGAAGCATCTGCTGTTGGTCAGGCTTATATCTTAGACAAGGACGATCATATCTTTGGTTCTCATAGAAGCCATGGAGAAATCCTTGCCAAAGGTCTGTCAGCTATTGAAAAATTAAGCGACAAAGAGCTTATGGAAGTAATGGAAGACTATTTTGACGGCGCTATTCTTAGAATAGTAGAAGGAAAACAAACAGATAAAAGCGATGTAAAAGAACTAGCTATAGACTTTTTGATTTATGGAACCTTGGCTGAAATCTTTGCTCGCGAAACCGGTTTCCACAAGGGTCTTGGAGGTTCCATGCATGCCTTCTTCACACCGTTTGGAATTTACCCCAACAATGCTATCGTTGGTGGTTCTGCAGATATTTCTGTTGGTGCAGCCCTGTATAAGAAGGTCAACAAGAAAAAGGGTATCGTAATTGCTAACATCGGAGACGCTTCCTTAGGCTGCGGACCTGTTTGGGAAGCCATTAGCTTTGCTACTATGGATCAGTTTAAGAAGCTTTGGGAAGAACCCTACAAGGGTGGCTTGCCATTGATTTTCAACTTCTACAATAACCTGTACGGAATGGGTGGACAGACTGCTGGTGAGACCATGGGCTTTGGAATTCTTGCCAGACTTGGTGCCGGAGTTAACCCAGAACAGATGCATGCAGAAAGAGTAGATGGATACAACCCACTAGCAGTTATCGATGTAATGAAGAGAAAGAAAAAGATACTTGAAGAGAAAAATGGACCCGTATTACTGGATACACTTACCTATCGATTCAGTGGTCATTCTCCTTCCGACGCGTCCAGCTATCGCTCCAAGGAAGAAGTGGATCTTTGGATGTCAGTTGACGCTATTTCCGCATATCGCATGAAGCTAGTAGATGCAAAAGTGGCTGCAGATGATAAGTTTGAAGAAATTCTTAAGTCCTCAGCAGATTTGATTCTAAAGGCATTCAAATTATCCATTGATGATGAGGTTTCTCCCAGAATGAACATGGTTAGCAATCCAGACCAAATCGCTGACCTGATGTTTTCCAATGAGAAGGTTGAAAAAATGGAAGACCGTGAATGTGAAGTCCTAATGCCTAAAGAGGAGAATCCAAGAGTTGTTCA
The DNA here is from genome assembly GCA_012512335.1 of Clostridiales bacterium. Classification (GTDB taxonomy): domain Bacteria; phylum Bacillota; class Clostridia; order Caldicoprobacterales; family DTU083; genus UBA5454. Next base: position 2,668 of record JAAZEK010000248.1, read on the forward strand.
AATTAGCAAGAAAATAAGAACAGCGACAAAGGATGGGAAGCCTGTTTCTGCTAATAGAATGTACAGCTATCGAGATGCTATTTTCGAAGCTATAATGGATAAATTCTATACTGACCCAACCCTTATCGCATATGGTGAAGAAAACAGAGACTGGGGCGGAGCTTTTGCAGTATACAGAGGACTAACCGAAGCCCTTCCTTATAACAGACTATTTAACTCTCCTATTTCAGAAGCTGCTATCGTAGGTTCAGCAGTAGGCTATGGAATGGCAGGCGGAAGAGTCATTGCAGAATTGATGTATTGTGACTTCCTTGGCCGTGCTGGTGATGAAGTGTTCAACCAATTGTCAAAATGGCAAGCTATGAGTGCTGGCGTTCTGAAAATGCCTGTTGTTTTAAGAGTTTCTGTAGGTTCCAAGTATGGTGCACAGCACTCTCAGGATTGGACTTCACTATGTACTCATATTCCTGGCTTGAAGGTTGTTTTTCCAGCTACCCCATATGATGCAAAGGGCTTAATGAACAGTGCTTTGATGGGCACCGACCCTGTAATCTTCTTTGAAAGTCAGAGATTATATGGTGACGGCGAAAAGTTCCATGAAGGCGGAGTTCCCGAAGGCTACTATGAAGTAGAAATTGGTGAGCCCGATGTTAAGAAGGAAGGTAAGGACGTTACAATCCTGACCGTAGGCGCAACCTTGTACAGAGCTTTAGATGCAGCTAAGACTTTGGAAGAGAAATACGGAATTTCTGCAGAAGTTATTGATGCTCGTACCCTAGTTCCCTTTAACTATGACAAGGTGCTGGAATCCGTTAAGAAGACAGGCCGCATAGTATTGTCCAGTGATGCCAGCCAACGTGGTTCTCACTTGAACGATATCGCGCAGAATATTAGTGAATTAGCATTTGACTACCTAGACGCACCTCCAGTAGTAGTTGGAGCACGCAACTGGATTACCCCAGCTCATGAGCTAGAAGATTATTTCTTCCCGCAGGCTGAGTGGATTATTGATGCTATCCATGAGAAGATAATGCCTCTTAAGGATCATGTATCCAAGAGCAATTTTACACCTAATGAGCAAGTAAGGAACCATAGTAGAGGCGTGTAAGTCAACATAATTACAA
>JAAZEK010000249.1 GCA_012512335.1 Clostridiales bacterium
GTTCTTCTTGTAGAAGAAGGAAATACAGAAGTTGAATGTGTTGTTGTTAAGTTATCTCCAGAAAGGGAGAAGGCATTAAATGTGGCGCTTAATAAGGTTACTGGTGATTGGGAGTTTGAAGCACTTGCCGATTTAATTAAGGAACTAGATGAGCAGGACTTTGATGTGACTCTTACAGGATTTGATGCTGCAGAAATAGATGATTTATTTAGCAAGGTTCACGATAAGGATGCTAAAGATGATGATTACGATGTGAATCAAGCGTTAGAGGAAGCAGCCTTTGTACAGCCAGGGGACATTTGGCTTTTAGGTAGACATAGGCTCATGTGCGGAGATGCTACTAAAGCAGAAGATGTAGCAAAGTTAATGGATGACAAGAAAGCTAACCTTGCGTTAACAGACCCTCCCTATAATGTGGATTTTAAAAGTTCCAGCGGACTTACAATACAAAATGATAAGCAGGAGAATGAAGTGTTTTATAACTTCCTACTTTCTGCATTTAAAAATATGGCAGAGAATATGGCACCAGGTGCTTCTGCTTATGTATTCCATGCAGATACCGAAGGTCTTAATTTTAGAAAATCTTTTATTGAGGCTGGGTTCCATTTAAGTGGTGTTTGTATTTGGAAAAAGGATTCTTTGGTACTTGGAAGAAGTCCATACCAATGGATTCATGAACCTATTCTTTTTGGATGGCTAAAAGGCAGCAAGCATAGATGGTATACAGGTCGTGCAGAAACAACAGTATGGAATTATGATAAACCAAAGAAGAATGGAGAGCATCCAACGATGCAGCCGGTTCCTCTACTTTGTTATCCTATTAAGAATTCCTCTCAAGTCAATGGGATTGTAATAGATACCTTTGGTGGAAGTGGAAGCACCCTTATTGCCTGTGAGCAGATTGATAGGATTTGCTACACCATGGAGCTGGATCCTAAATATGCATCTGTTATTGTTCGTAGATTTTTGAATACTGTTGGAACGGATAAAGATGTATTTCTTTTAAGAGGTGAAGAAAAAATTCCATATGCTGATGTTAACAAGGAAGGTTGTGATTAATATGACCTTCATTGATCTGTGTGCTGGAATAGGTGGATTTAGGCTGGGCCTTGAATTAGCAGGATACAACTGTATTGGATTTTGTGAAAAAGATAAATACGCAGTAAAAAGCTATAGAGCAATGTTTGATACAGAAGGAGAGTGGTATGGAGATGACATTACAAAACTTAAATCAGAAGAAATTCCCTATGCAGACATCTGGACATTTGGATTCCCATGCCAAGATATCTCAGTTGCAGGAAAGCAAAGAGGACTTAGAGGAGAAAGAAGTGGAATCTATTTCAGCATTATTGACCTTATCAAAGGCAAAGAAGAAAAAGATAAGCCCACATTCCTACTCATTGAGAACGTTAAAAACCTGCTATCAATTAATTCTGGATTCGATTTTGCCACCATTCTCTCTGAGCTGGATGAAGCGGGGTATGATGCAATGTGGCAAGTGCTTAACTCTAAAAACTTCGGAGTCCCCCAAAATAGAGAGCGAGAGTTTATTGTCGCACATCTTAGA
>JAAZEK010000250.1 GCA_012512335.1 Clostridiales bacterium
ATAAATGGAACGATGATACGGTCTGGATAATAAACAGTATCCATGTCCTGCACAATTCTTTTAGCAACTCTCTTAGGTGCAACAGGCCTGTTGGGGGTTATAGCAGATATTGTACCATCCTCAAGGTATGTTACATCATAAAAGCTTGGAACATATATACCAGGTATACTGGCTGCTTTCTCTAGAAAAGCGATACGACTTTCACCAGAATCCTTCCACTCTCCATACAAGTCCAGAAGCTCTTCCGTCAGCTCCTCCCCTTCTCCCAGGGCAACCAGATCTACAAAGTCTGCTAGGGGCTCTACATTGTAGGCGCAGGGGCCTCCAACTAGAACGAATGGCTGACCTTCACCCCTCTCCTTTGTTAAAAGAGGAATGCCAGCTAAATCCAGCATGTTTAAAACATTGGTATAACTCATCTCATATTGTAGGGTGAAACCAACAATATCAAACTCCGACACAGAAGACTTGGTCTCCAAAGAAAACAAAGGAATTTTCTCCTGTCGCATTTTCTCCTCCATATCTACCCATGGAGCAAATACACGTTCACAGTAAGTATCGTCTCTTTCATTTAGCTGATGATAAAGAATTTTCATACCCAGATGGGACATACCTACCTCATAAACATCAGGAAAAGCAAAAGCAAAGCGAATTGGTAGCTGGCTTGGGTCCTTTTCCACCATATTATATTCATTTCCCATATAACGTACAGGATTGGTAACCTGTCCCATAATATGGTCTAATTTTATCATATCCAACAAGTGTCCTCCTCTAATATCTCTTTAGTGTCAAAATATGGTCTTACTTATCTATTCTATCAGATAGACCTCAATATCTACAGTCCCTAATGTTAAGAATAATAAATATATGTAACGAGCCTTTGCGGGAACGACTATCAGTCTTAGCGAATATCAGCAGAAAATGCGTTAAGCACCTTTCACTGTCTGAACGCAGTGAGTTTGGAAGGTGTAGTATTTTCAGCTGAGATGAGCTCTAGATTGATTCGTGATCGCAACAGCGAGTGGAATATATTTATTATTCGACTATATTACAGCTTTCTTAACAATCTACCTACCGATACTTGAGCACCATGGTCCAATAGACCCTTCACAATTTCACCTTCACTAAGAGTCCCCTGCTCCATAAGGTGTTCATCCACTATCTGTATATAGTGATAGCGTTGTGGCACAAATTTTTTCACCACATCTTTTACATCTAAGCTTGATAGAACAGCTATATTCCGTATGGGCAAACTACCCTCTTTCAATAGGGCTTCCTTCTTATATGTTATATCCCTAAGCATAACATAGGTAGCATTCCTTTTTTCTCGTTTAACTGAATATACTAGGAAGCCTGCTAATATAAACAGCGAATAGTTGAAAACACGATAGTATAGACCATATAGTCCTGCTGTGGCCAATACTAGCGCTAGTAACAATCCCATTCCAGTAGAAATCTTGGTCGCCCTCTGGATACCCATCTGCCGAGCTAGAATAGCCCGCAATATCCTACCACCGTCCAGTGGAAGAGCTGGTAGCATATTAAAACCTGCCAGCATAAGATTTATATTCACAAATTCTGGTCCTGGTAAGGATGCTGCTATACCTTCTACCTGCATACCACCAAAATAGAGCAATAACAGCAATATATTGGACAAGGGCCCAGCTATTGAAACTAAAATCTCATGAACTGGGTTAAGCTCAAATATGCTTTGTATCCTAACTGCCCCACCAAAGGGTAATAGTTCTATCTCATTTACCTTCAGTTTCAGTAGCCTTGCAGCTAATACATGAGACATTTCATGAATGGTTAGAATTAAAATAGTAGCGGGTAAATCACCGCTGTTGCCCGTTACCAATAATATAGCCACTAATAGCAGCAGATATTTGCTAATGTGGATATCAATATCTAATATCCTACCAATTCGCATGCCCCCTATACACCTTGCCCTTCTGATGCTTGCCCGGCTTGGCTAATTTGCTTGAGGGGATCTACTGGTTTATCATCTATCCAAATCTGGAAATGCATGCTTGGATCACCTTCGACAGGTGATTGTACTATGCCCAGCTTTTGTCCTTTATTTACTTTCTGACCTACCTTAACATCAACATCACTGCATCGTCCATAAAAGCTAAACACCTTATTGCCATGCTCCAACCAAATGGAAGGCCCATAGCTTTCATTTTCTTCTATAGCTGCCACAAAGCCATCTGCAGAAGCATAGACATCAGCTTTCTCTACGGTTTTGATATCTATACCCTGGCTGGCATATACCTTACCAGTATCCTGTATCACAATCTGCTCTCCAAATGAGCGAACTACTTCTCCTCGTACTGGCGAGGCAAAATCATTAGAGTCTGTACCAAGATTCTGTTGCTTATCGCTTCCATCTGAATCTTGGATATTCTGCTGAAAAACTGACTTAATCTGTTCAGGTATAATATCTCCTACAAACTTAAGCTTTCCAAGAGCTTCGTCAACATCAAAATCCTCAGTTAGTGCTGTTTTAACTTGATTTATCACACCTTGAGTAAATGGCAATGGGATACTGTTTAACAGGAAGATAATGAGAGCTAGAACCACAGAAACCCCAATTTTTATCATAAGGGAATTGTGCTGTGAAGTTTCTTCCTCCATCATTCTCCTTCTTGGCCGTGGCCCAGTAGGAGTAACATAACTCGATGATGTTCGACCAGTTGAATAGCTACTGGAGCGCGTACGAATCCTCGGTTCCAATCTCGGGAAGTCTTTCAAGCTATTTCTGCTCTGTATAGGATTTCTACCCTCTCGCAGGTTTGATAGATTATATTCACTTGATAAGTCCTGACTATCAAGATCATTTGACCTATCAGAGACATCGGCATGACTGTTATAGCGATTTAGGTATGGATATCGTGCTCGCTCTGAGGGTCTTTCTCTCACTATTGTTCTACCCTGTATAACTACAGCTTGTTTTTCCTCCATATAGAGTTCCTCCTTTTATTTGTCCTTGTCAACTAAGCATGTCTCCTAGAACAATATATTTCAAAGAGGTACTGAATATGCCCCATAAAAAAGAATCCTAAACCCAGGATTCTATTGGGAAGAAGAATCGACAGGTGGATTCACCAGATAACGCCAGTCTAAATCTCCCCGCTCTGTTGCCTTTAACATAACTTCCGCTGTGGCCATATTGGTAGCCAGAGGAATATCGTGTACATCACATAGCCTGAGTAATGCATTGACATCTGGTTCATGGGGTTGTGCTGTTAAAGGATCTCTTAAAAAAATCACTAAATCAATCTTATTATATGCCACCCGAGAACCGATCTGTTGGTCTCCGCCTAGTGGTCCAGACAGGTATCGATGCACTTTTAACCCTGTAGCCTCGCTTATCAATTTCCCTGTAGTCCCTGTAGCACAAAGATCATGTTTTTCCAAAATATACTGATATGCTATGGAAAGATTAATAATATCCTCCTTTTTCTTGTCGTGAGCAATTAAAGCGATGTTCAAGTAATAACCTCCTAAAACTTGAGCTTTTGTCGACGCATGCCGACGTTAATAACTAGTGCGAAGGAAGCCATATTGGTCCACATGGAACTTCCTCCATAGCTCATAAATGGTAAGGGGATTCCAGTAATTGGCATAATCCCCATGGACATTCCGATATTTTCAAACACATGGAACAAAATCATAGAAGCTACTCCAACACAAATATAAGAACCCAGTACGTCACGAGAGCGACGGGCAATACGCATAGTACGCATAAGGAGCATGTAGAACAGCAGAATAACTGAAATTCCACCGACAAAACCTAAAGCTTCTGTTGTAACAGAATAGATAAAGTCCGTATCCTTGGCAGGCAGGAAATTCAACTGACTTAGTGAGTTTCCGCTTAGAAGCTCTCCCCTACCAAATTGTCCGGTAAGTTGCCCTGAGCCTAAAGATGTAATGGATTGTATTACATGGTAGCCATCTCCCAATGGGTCCATGCCTGGATTCAAGAATACAATTAATCGATACTTCTGATATTCATCAAAATAAAGAAACCAAGCTAAAGGAATAGCTGCCAGTCCGATTCCCAAAGCTATAAACAGATATTTGTATTTGAATTCAGCAATAAAGAGCATACCAACCAAGATAACAATCAAAACAGAGGCTGTTCCAAAATCTGGCTGAATGGCAATAAAGACAAAAGGAATGGCTACTACAAGCAAGAGCTTTGCCATAGTTTTAAGATTATTTACGCCAGTTTCCTCCTGCTTAGCCATAACACGAGCCAACATCAAAATAACTGCAATTTTAGAAAACTCCGAAGGCTGCATGCGAAAAGATCCTATAGCAAGCCAGCTTTGTGCCCCTCCCCCTTTGGTGCCAAACAATTTAACAATGATCAATAGCCCAACTATCAACCAATAATAGTAGACAGATAAATCACTGATAATATGATAATCTATGCTGATAATAATTGCCATGATTACCAGCCCTGTTATAAAATTAATGGCTTGTAGCTTAACCTGCTGCAAATTGAAGCTACCTAAACCCTCAAGTACTGCACCATCTGGGCCTTCAACTGGAGAACGGGTTGCCAACATTATGCCCACCAAGCCAAAGCCCGTGAGCAATATGATAAAAAATAATATTAAGAAATCAAAATTCTTAACTAGCTTCTTGTCAAACATGAGCCCTGCTCCATCCTGTACTTATCCGTTGTTTTTACCTACATTTTTCATCCTCTTTATTGGTATGTTAGCTATTAATGCAGAGGTACTACTGTCATCATCATGCTCTACTCGAGAGAGACGTATGTCAAAGCCTTCCTCATCAATCTCCATATAATTGGATATAACCTTACTTATATCGCTTTTTACCATCTCGATAAATTTGGGTGAAACATTTGCTCGATCATGTAGCAATACTAATTTCAATCGTTCCTTGGCAATATCCTTACTTTTATTGTCTTCCTTAGTAAAAAATTTAAATAGATTCAGCAATGTATGTCACCCCTTTAATGTTTTTTTGTTCTTCGAAAACAGTTTTTGTAGTTTCTCAAAGAAGGTTTCTTCTTCTTCAAGATTAATTAAGGGTACTTCTTCCCCAAGTATCCTTTTAGCTATATTGCGATAAGCCTGTCCAGCCATGGAAGATCCTTCAGTTACGGCAGGCTCGCCTCGGTTGCTAGATACAATTATACGCTCATCATCGGGAACCACACCTAGAAGATCCACACCTAAAATGTCTATGGTATCTTCTATGTTCATCATGTCACCTCTTTTAACCATGTCTGAACGCAGACGGTTTATTACTAGAAGAGGATTTAGAAATTCGTTAGCTGATAAAAGTCCTATGATTCGGTCAGCATCTCGAACAGCAGAAACCTCAGGCACTGTTACCACCACAGCCTTGTCTGCTCCAGCAATAGCATTTTTAAAGCCCTGCTCTATACCAGCTGGACTATCAATTAGGATATAATCAAAATGCTGCTTTAATTCATCACAAAGCTTTTTCATCTGATCTGGAGATACTGCATTTTTGTCTCGTGTCTGAGCAGCAGGTAATAGAAATAAGCCTTCAAAACGTTTATCTCGAATAAGAGCTTGCTTCAGCCTGCACACTCCTTCTATTACATCCACTAGATCGTAAACTATTCTATTTTCCAAGCCCATTACAACATCAAGGTTGCGTAGGCCGATATCTGCATCTATCAGCACAACTGTTTTACCAAGTAAAGCCAAGGCTGTGCCAATGTTGGCCGTGGTTGTGGTTTTGCCCACGCCTCCTTTACCTGACGTTATCACATATGCTTCTCCCATATTTTTTCCCCCTATGTACTATCATATTTTAAAAAATTGAATCCGTTGGTTTTCCTTTTCCCGGAAGATATGGCTCAATAAATAATTGATTATCCTTGATAAAGGCAACCTCTGGATAAGAAGGTGCTCCTGTTTCTCCCTCGGGAGCGCGAGTGATGTAGCCAGCAATTCTAAGCTGGGTTGCTTGCAAGCTGTAGGAGGCTACAATAGCATCGTGATTGCCAGTTGCTCCTGCATGGGCAATGCCACGTAATATTCCAAGTACAAAAATATTGCCTCCTGCAATGACTTCTCCTCCAGGATTCACATCTCCTATAACTACTACATTGCCCTCATAAAAGATACGCTGGCCACTTCGCACGGTTCCCCTTACAAAGCGGGTCATCCCTTCTTCAATGCCTTCAAAAGAACCATAATTATCCTCAGTGGGAAGAACCTTTTGCGGAGACATCTGGTCATCCTTAAACTCTATAGCCCCTGCAGTCATATATTGTGAAAACAACTCTAAAAGCTGTGCTTGTTCTTGGGAATTAAATTCCCTACCAATAAATGACAGATTTACTGTTGCTCCTTCGAAAAAGGGTTTTCCTTTTTTCAGTTTTTCGCTTGTGGCATTTAACACCTCAGCCATTTGGGTACCATGGGCTACATAAATGCTTAATCCATTTTTTGTACCCTTAAAAACTACCGCTTGTGCGTTCATTTACCATTATCCCTCGCTGTCTACAAAATCACATTCTACTTCATATTCTACAAAATTGCACAAAACCCTTTATTTTTATGTCATCCCGTGTAAAACGAAGGTTCTAAACTACGGAACCATTTCGTTAGAATCAGACAAAATATTTTTCTGGTCACTGTTTTTCAATTTATAGTATTCTTCAATGATCCGTCTGGCAATAGGCGAAGCATTTCCTGAAGTCTTTCCATTGGGCACGGTTACCACCAACGCAATCTCTGGATTTTCATAAGGAGTAAAAGAAGCAAACCAGGCTGTATTTGTTTCTGATTTTCCAGCGCCACCTTTCTGCGCTGTTCCTGTTTTGCCACCTAATGTAATCTCAGGGTCTATATCAGCAAAAACATTATAAGCAGAACCTCTGCCACCAGGACCACTATCATTATATACAACCCGACGCATACCTTCCTTTACAGCAGCTACATTTTCTTCCTTAATGTCTAGCTGATTATATTCGGGTTCGGTTTCCTGCACAATTACACCGTCTGGAGAGCGCACCTCTTTTAATACATGGGTTTCCATAACTTTGCTCCCATTGACTAATGCAGCAATATATCGTGATACAGCTAAGGGACTGACACTGGTATCGCTTTGACCGATAAAAACATTATAATACTCTATTTCATTCCATCTGGCACTAGAAGACCCATAATTAAACACATATAGCAGACTGTTTATTGTCTTAGTCAGCAATCTGTTTATAGTCTTTTCAAGCGATTCATCTGGTTCTGCTTCTTCAGTAATCTTATCTGTATCATACAGTTTATTTTCTTTTAAATAATCCAGTAGTTTGGAATAACTTCTATCTATATCGATAATATCCCAAATCTGTTCGTCACTTAATTCAATATCATATTCGCTCATGACTTTTTTCACAGCATAATAGGCATAACCACGCCGTATTTCTTCTCTTACTTCCGGGTTGGCTACCCTGTTATGGTCAGTTTGTCCATCCAATTGAAGCAGTTCCAATCCTGTAGGCCCATGTAAGCCATAATCCACAGCATATTTATGAAAATCCCATATATTCATCCGTGAGCCAATAGCAGTGAAATAATAGTTGCAGGATACTTTCAGTGCATCCATAAGATTTACACTTCCATGGCCACGAGAACTCCAGCACCTAGGTGCATAGGTATCAAATTTAATCTTATCATATATAGTTTCTCTAGTGTTTACTTTTCCTTCCTCTAGAGCAGCTATTCCAACAAGCATTTTAAATGTAGATCCTGGTTCCATACCCCCCTGATATGCGATAGGGAACATGGGCTTAGTCGGATCGCGATCCAAATTTCCATACATTTCAGTTGAAATACCCTGAGCGAAATCATTAAGATTATACTCATAATTACTGTTAGCATAGCTTGCCATTGTTAGTATCTCTCCTGTATTTACGTCGAGTATAACAGCAGCTGCCGTATTCGCTAACGGTGCCTGATCATCCTCATCATAGGGAGAAATACCTTCTCTCATCTTATATAGCTCTTCCTCTAAAATCGTTTCAGTAATCCTCTGCAAACGAATGTCCAAGCTTAACACTACATCATTACCATCCTGGGGAATTTGTTGATTTATCACTTGAATTACTCGTCGGGATGCATCTACCTCTGCTTCCAAATATCCATGCTTATCCGAGGTATTGCCAGTGAGCCATTCTTCAGCATAAGCCTCAATTCCAAGCTGACCATATTTATCACTAAACAAATTATAACCTGACTCTTCTGGTGTTTTTCCATGATTCTTTACATAGGAATCAATATTGTTGTCAGATATTTTACCTACATATCCAATAATATGCTGAGCACTAGTGCCATAAGGGTAATATCGGCCTAGTTCGACTACAGTCTGAATACCAGGAAGCTCGTTAGTATATGTTTCCAGATGGGATACAGTCTGATTGTCGATATCCTCAGCAATCTTCACAGGCTCATCTTGACGAAAGCGGTTTAAATAGAGATCTAGGCGAATGGAAATGATTTTCCTAGCCATCTCATTAGAAATGGAAGGATCAATATTGTAGCGATTTCTAAGTAATTCCAGCATCTGATCAGCAGG
>JAAZEK010000251.1 GCA_012512335.1 Clostridiales bacterium
TATAAGCTCCTACATAAGTATCATCTCTCTTGAATCCGCCACCATAATACCAATTACTTTGTAAAAATTCTTTAGGCATATTATTTAAGAATTCTTCCTCATGATTCCAAATTCGGTCTGACCAAATGCAAGGGCGTACTCCAGCATCTGTAACCGCTTTTGCATAGAAAAATAAGTCGTGCCACCATAATTCGCTATTTCGAACAACAGCTAGGCTATTCTTTACCTGATGACCATAAGTCTCTTCATCCATTCCCAAGTGGAAAAGAGTTGGATTATCAAATAGCTCGATAACTTCCTTAATTAAGTCATTGCATACTTTGTAATATACATCGGTGGAAATATAGCGTGCATATTTTCCAAGCCACTCATCATGACAAGCTGAAAAGTTTAGCTTTGGAATAGGAGTAATACCTTTTAGACGTAAATCACTAAGCATATCAGAAAGTTCATTTTTGCTAAGGGAACCTTCTACTGCTATCTCGGGATGGGAATCATATTGTATTCCCTCACCTAAATCAATAACCAATGTGTTGATACCAGCTTTTGGCATATTTCCCGTTACTAAATCCCATACATCCTTATCAAACCTTAATGTATCACTTGCTGTGCAGTAATCTTCAACATAGCCATCTCCAAGTAACTTATACTTAGCATCTTTGTCAAGCCACATGTTGTATCCAATATGGATTAGATAAGCCCACATTTTGTCTGTTTTTTGCATTATTAACACCTTCCCCTTCTTTGTTTCTTGAAAAGATTCCTCAATGCTTCGGAATGACAGAACAATATTGTCATCTTGAGTGTAACGAAGGTTCTTATATTTACGAAGGGTCCTATATTTCTTTATTAGTTTTACCATCATAAGTAGATGGTAAGGTTTCTATCAAATCTTGACGATCTATCTTAGCAAAAATATCTTTCCAGCGTTCTATAAAGCTTTCGTGGGTGATTGCAGGTAGAAAGCCTAATCGTAAATAAATTTTGATGGCAGGGATACGAAAATCATCCGTGCGCAAAACCATTCGTTCAAATCCTTCTTTCTTAGCTTGTTTCATAGCTGCCAAGGAGGCATGAAGCCCTAAATGATGTCCAGAATGGTCAGGTAAAACTCCAACCATATGCACTACTGCACAATCAGCAGGATAATCATCAGAATCCCATGATGCTGCGGTAGCTACTGGTATATCATTTTCATCGGTCACAAAAAGAACTCTCTCAGGTTTATAAAATTTATCATCTGTCATTAAACTATATGAATATTTCTCCTTGAAAGATTCAGTTATAATTCTCTCCCATGCTTTATGATCACTAGGTGAACTCTCGCCACGAGTCTTATAAGGCTCTGGTAATGTAATATCAATTATCTTATTTAAGTCCGGGTGCAACATTATTAATTGCGGTTTTGTGTTTTCATTAGAAGCATTTGACATTGTTTTTTCCCCCTTATTTTATCTACCATTCACGTGGGTTTGGTACAGGTAGCCATCTACCTTCCTGTAAAATCGAGTCCTGGCTCACCAGACCAGGTAAAGTCATATCCAAAGAATCGTATATATCTATCGGTACCTTTCTACCTTCATATATAGAGTCAATGAA
>JAAZEK010000252.1 GCA_012512335.1 Clostridiales bacterium
GAATATAAATGGTATACTCATTACATGGACAAAATAGGTTAATGACGGAAATATCTAGTGATGATGCCTTTTATACCATATAAATTTTTATTTGAATTACATATTCACGAGCTGGAGAGGAGTTAATACAGTATATGAAAAGGGTGTGGACTTTAACCATTGCTTGCTTAATCTTACTATTATTTTTCTTTCCTTCCACTGCAAGGGCAGAAGGGGTTACCATGGAGGCCGAAGTTGGCTATGAAGGCAGTTATCTGCTGGGGCATTGGACTCCTATCCGGGTTCAGCTTGAAAATTCAGGCGGGAATTTGGAGGGTAGTCTTGAGGTTCGTGTGAAAACTGGGCGTGAGAGCTCCTTAGTCTATTCGACTCCTGTTAGTCTTCCTAATACTTCGGAAAAGGAGTACATTATCTATGCTCGAATGCATGAGGTAGAACGTATCTTAAATATTAACCTCATCGATGGGAATGGAAAGCTAGTAAAAACCTTAAAGCTTGATAGTCTAAATCCTGTCTCATCTGATAAATATTTCATGGGCTTGGTTACCGATGACCAACCTTCCTTAGGTTATTGGCAGGAAAAATTAGCAGCTGGTAATTATCTATCCAATTATGAGCCAATTTCTCTGGATGCTACGAATTTTCCAAATCGCAAAGAAACTCTGGCAGCTTTTTCAGTTTTGATTTTCAATAATATTGATACGTCCAGCTTTCGTCCTGAGCAGATAAGTGCACTGGATTCCTGGATTAAGGATGGGGGCATATTGATTATAGGTTCTGGCGTCAATGGTAAACGAACCTTATCTGGTTTATCCGGAAATATTATTTCAGCATCTCCTGCTGAGTTGAAGGCTTGGGATTCTCTTGAGATATTTGAAGAGATGGGAAAGACAGCTATTTTAGGAAACACTCCATTACAGGTGCTAGATATTCGCACAGATGAAGCTAGAACATTAATAGGTGATGAACAAGGTAGCTTAGTTTTCTTGTTTGAAAAAGAAAAAGGCAGTGTTTACCTGGCAGGCTTTGATTTGGGAACGGAACCGATTATAAGCTGGACAGGAAATAAACTCTTCTGGGAAAGCCTGATTAGTCAAAGTCTTACTTCAGAGGGCCTATTATTACTTCGTTATCCAGGGAATAAAATTTCATACTCAAGTGGTCTTAGTGGGGTACTTGGAAGCATAGAAGCAATGGAAATGCCTTCAATTACTTTAATTCTCTTTCTTTTTCTTTTCTACTTGGCATTGGCTGGTCCTTTCAACTACATCTTCCTTAAGAAAATTGACAAACGGGAATGGTCCTGGGTAACGATACCAGTCTTGTCCGTATTGTTTGCAGCTTTGATTTTTGGATTTGGCTATAATAGCAAAGGTGGGGAACTTATCGTAAACACCATTTCTCTTGCTAGAATGGATACAAACACAGCTCAAGCTGACATAAGCAATCAGGTAGGGATTTTTATACCTCGAAGGGGAGATTATGAGGTTGAGGTTGACCGATTTGCTTTGCTTTCCCTTAACACAAATAATTCAGGTTATGGCTATGAAGAGCCAGTTAGCCAGGCAAAGGTGGTACAAGATAATCCTTCGAAGATTCTATATAAAAATGCGAATATATGGACAATGGAAACCTTTCAAACAGATACTCGTCAGGTTGATATAGGAAGCATTAAGTCAGAACTCTATTATGAGATGGGCAAAGTTAAAGGAACGGTTAAAAACGATACAGCTTATCCATTAGAACACTTGGTGATTTATACCTCTAATTCTTTTGTGAAGCTTGGCAATATTGCAGCTGGAGAGAGCAAAAATGTGGTGATGGATTTACCTCTCTCTGGTGTATACAACCACAGCTATTATGACATTATAGAGGATGTTTTCCCATGGAGTTCAATAAGAACGGTTAATAGTAAGGAAAATCGAAAGTCAATGTCTCGTAGAGATATACTTGAGCATGTAATCAATGAGGATTACAATAAATCTAACTATACACGCCCCATGCCAACTGCTGCTCCAATTCCACTGGCAAATCAGGGAACGCAATATGTGGGAATATCATACTTTGCATTCTATGAGGGGGAACCAGAAACTGGAATTTTAATCAATGGTAGAGAAGCTGATCGTGTTATGCATGATGGTATAATAATTGGTTCAATGGATTTACTAGTGGAGAAGTCGGGAATGATCAGCATTCCACCCGGGATGATAATGGGTAGCTTCGAGGAGGATATGTCTCGACTTGTAGATCATGGTGGGGATATGTTTTATATACATGATAATCATGGATACGCAGTTTTCTCCATAGATATGTCCCCTTATATGCACCTTCAGGATTTGAGGATTCTGCTTGGATCAGGAGTCATGTATGGAAACGGAATAATGCAGATTTTTAACCTTGATGAAGAGGACTATGCTGATATACGGGGTGAGAGTATTACCATAGACTCCAACAATCTAGACATGTATGTGGATGTGGATAATATGATTTATTTAAAGGCGGTTCCAAACCATGATTATGCCGAAGTTGGCTTACCCACTATTGCACTTGAAGGGAGGGAGCCCTAATGCTTAAAATAGAAAGCCTAGTGAAGAAATATGGAAGCTTTACTGCTGTTGATAACTTGAGCTTAGAACTACAAAAAGGTGATATATATGGCTTTGTCGGACCAAACGGTGCCGGCAAGACTACCACTATGCGGGTAATTGCAACTCTCATGGAGGCAACCTCGGGGACGGTTCTGGTAGATGGAATCAATGTGGCACATCATCCCGTTCATGTGAGAGGAAAAATAGGATATATGCCTGACTTCTTTGGTGTGTATGACAATCTAAAGGTTGATGAATATATGGACTTTTATGGTAGTTGTTATGGCATATCCAAGGCTGATAGGAATAAGAGAAGTGATGAGCTTTTAGAGCTAGTAAATCTCCAAGATAAAAAAGAAAATTATGTAGATACACTTTCAAGGGGTATGAAGCAAAGGCTTTGCTTAGCACGTAGCCTGATACACAATCCGGAGCTGTTGATACTAGATGAACCAGCCTCTGGTATGGATCCACGAGCTAGAATTGAGATGAAGGGTATCTTAAAAGCCCTAAAGGATATGAATAAAACTGTTTTAATTAGCTCCCACATTCTTCATGAGCTGGCTGAGCTATGCTCTAGCATTGGCATTATAGAAAGAGGAAAGCTGGTTTATTCTGGAGAGATAAAAGATATTATGTGGAAGCTTACTGGGAAAACCATTTTAGAAATTACGGTGCTTTCAGACGTAGATAAGGCAGTCAGCCTGCTGAGGGAACAGCCCCTAGTTGAGGAAATTGCCGGTGAGGACAATACCCTGGAAGTCAGTTATGCAGGTAATGATGATGACATAGCAAAACTCCTGAAGATGCTAATAAATCAGGATATCCCGGTTATGAGCTTCAGCAAGGAAGAGGGAAGCTTAGAAGAAGTATTTATGGAGGTGACAAAGGGGTATGCGCATGGGAATATTGAATAAAAGAAATCCAGTTATTGTAAGTGAAATGAAAATCAAGATGAGGGGTTGGAGAACAGCCCTTAGCATTACCGCTTATTTAGGGGTGTTGTTACTTATTGGCTTTTTGTACTACCTAGCTTTTTTAGAGCAATCCATGTACTATAGTAACTCAATAAATGCTAGGCAGCAGACTGGTATGCAAATTTACACTGTATTAGCAATCCTTCAATTCGCCTTGATTTTGCTAATTACACCAGCCCAGACCGCTGGCACTATCAGCAGTGAGAGAGAAAAACAAACCTTGGACCTTTTACTTTCCACAAAAATGTCCTCTTTTGGGATAGTTTTCGGGAAGCTATTTTCAGCCATGTCTTTTATTTTACTTTTGATAGTGACCTCCATTCCCTTATTCAGCCTAGTCTTTTTATTTGGAGGGGTTACCCCAGGAGACATGATAAAGCTCTTTCTGTTTTATATTATTACGGCCTTTGCAGTAGGTAGTTTTGGCATGTTTTTCTCTACCTTGTTTAAGCGAACTGTAACGGCAACTGTTGTAACCTATATAACAATATTTTTTATAGGCTTGGTAAGTATAATTCTAGGCACTTATATGGTGACTGTTCAAATGACAAGTTCGTCATCTGCTGTCAATCCCAGTGTGCCATTTGTTTTATATGTAAATCCTGCTGTAGGTCTAACAGATATTTTGTCAAGAGACTACGGTGGAGTGCTTTCCATGTTTGGCTATGGAGGTGCTACACAATCGAGGGTAGACTTCTGGATTTTAAATTCCCTGGTAATGATTGCTATTGCAGTTGTTCTTCTACTGATTAGTGTTTATAAGATTAATCCTATCAGGAATTTGGGTAGGAGAAGAAGGAAGGAAGGACAATGAAGCTCTTTGGCAAGCAAGATTCTAAAGTGAATAAGAAGTTAGAAAAGCCAAAACGAAAGCTTGACAGAAAGAAAGTGAATTGGATGCATTCGGATTGGAAGAGCGCTTTTACGCCAATAAAGAGAAGAATTGACATGGCGCATATGCTCAAATACCTAACACTTGGGGTATTATCAGCTATGGGCTTAATCTTGCTTATATTCATATTGTCATTTTTAATTCCTATAGAGAAATTGTGGCAATATTCCTTAGCATCTGGTTTGTTGACAGTAATATTTGCTCTTGTAGTTGGCTGGATTAAGCGTCCAAGTATCTATGAAACAGCCAGAGCGACAGATAAATTCGGTTTAAATGAGAAGGTGCTTACCGCTTGTGAGCTTGATGATAGAGATGACCTCATGGCTAACATGCAAAGAGCCGATACGATAAAGACTCTGTCTAAGTTCGATAAGAAACGAATATCTCTACGAATTCCTAAATCTTACGGAGCTGTTTTCCTGTTACTAGCTTTAGCACTTATAATGACAAGCTTGATTCCTAATCCTATGGATCGCCTGATTCAAGGAAAGAAGGAGCTTAAGGCGGAAATTGAGAAGCAATTGGAAGAGCTAAAGGAGACAGAGAAGGAGCTGGCAGCTGAAGAGGGTATATCAGAGGAACAACGCCAGGAGCTAGCTAAGCTGGTTGATGAGCTGGCTGAACAATTAAAAAACACGGGAGATTACAAGGAAGCATTGAAGGAAATTTCCAAAGCTGAGGATGGTTTAGCCGCTTTGACTGATAAGATACGAGAGGAAAGCATAGGCCAATTAGCAGAACAGCTGGGCTTCATGGAGGAAACTCGGGCTGTGGCTCAAGCTTTATCTGATAGAAGTCCTGCCGATTTGGAGAGAGCATTGGAACAATTAAAGGAGCAATTGGAGCAAGCAGAGAATAAAGAAGCATTAGCAGAAAGCTTGCAAGAAGCCCTGGAAAAGGCTATGGAGTCTATGTCAGATGGACAAATAAAGAGTAGTCTGGCCTCTGCTTCAAAAAGCCTAAGCAGTGGTCAAACAGGTGTCGCTACAGAACAACTTGGAGATGCCATGAAGCAGGCTATAGATGCAAGTAACTCCATGGGTGATGCAAAATATGCCCTGCAGCAGATGCGTAGTAGCATTGCTAGGGCTGCAGGGGATTCACAATATGCACAGAGCTCGGGTAATACACCTGGTCAGAACGGGGGCTCTTCTAATGGAAATTCAGGAGAGAATAACTCAGGGAACGGTCAGGGTTCTGGTGAAGGTCAAGGCCAGGGACAGGGAAGTGGAGAAGGGCAAGGACAAGGTGCCGGAGAAGGCCAAGGAACCGGACAAGGGCAAGGGCAAGGCAGTGGGCAAGGGCAAGGAAGTGGACAGGGCCAGGGACAAGGACAAGGTCAGGGAACTGGACAAGGAAGTGGCTCTGGTGTGGGTAACGGCACTACCAACCAGGGGTCTGGTCAAGGTGGAAGTGGCACTACTGGGCAAAATGGAAATAATCAACAAGGTGATGGAAATGCCCAGACTGTTTATGAACAGATCTATGCACCAGAACGTCTTGGTGATGGTGGAGATATAACGAATGTTCCCGGACAAAATTCAGGCCAGGGCGACACTGTATCGGAAGAGGATGGGAGAGGCGTAGGTAATCTTGCAGGATTTATCCCTTATAAAGAGGTTTATCAGGAATATCGAAATGAGGCTATGAATAGCATGGATCGTCGAGTGTTGCCTCCAAATATTCAGGATATGGTAAGAGAGTATTTTGATGCCTTGGGCAACTAAAAGCAGCTGTTCACTGGTAAGTAAAATAATAAATATATTCCAGTCGCTGTTGCAATCACGAATCAATCTAGAGCTCATCTCAGCTGAAAATACTACACCTTCCAAA
>JAAZEK010000253.1 GCA_012512335.1 Clostridiales bacterium
AAGACCGACTACATAGATCTGTACCAACTTCATTGGTCTAGTAGGGACATTCCTTTTGAAGAAACTATGGAGGCTATGGAAATTCTCAAGGAGCAAGGAAAGATAAGAAGTATAGGTGTATGTAATTTCGGCGAGAAGGATCTAACAGAACTACTACAAATCTCTTCTGTACAAACTAATCAAATGGCGTACAACCTTATATGGCGTGCCATAGAATTTTCAGTGAAGGAAAAGTGTGTAGAAAATGATATAGGTATCCTTTGTTATAGCCCTATAGCACAAGGCCTGTTGACAGGGAAATACCTAACTGCTGATGAGGTTCCAGAGGGCAGAGCTCGAACATGGCATTTTTCAGGTGCAAGACAAAATGCACGACATGGCAGCGAAGGCTGTGAACAAGAAACCTTTGAAGCTATTGAGAAGATTAGAGAAGTTGCAGATGATTTACGAGTTTCTATGGCGGATTTATCATTAGCCTGGCTTATCCATCAGCAGGGAGTTACCTCAGTTTTAGCTGGAGGAAGAAACTCGGAACAGGTTAGACAGAACTCAGTTGCAGCAGACATAGAGCTGTCTTCAGACATCATTCAGATGCTGAAAGATGTAACAGAACCACTGAAAAATAAACTTGGTGACAATCCTGATATGTGGAGCGATAGGATTCGCTAAGGTTGATTCTCGAAGAGGATGAAGAGTTTTCGAGTTTTCAGAGTACTCCTATATTCGTTTTTAAATTCTTGATATGGTATTACTAGTAGGATATAATACATACATAAGGATCTTATACAAAAATCATATTGAGGAGGCAAAAGAATGGATAAGGAATATTTAGAGATTAACTTGCCACCATATTTAATGGAAGATATCCATAACCTGGAAGAGGGAATAAGGCTAAATTTAACTAACCGAATGGATGTGTTATACGGTGAATTGAAAAGTTCGATTAATGTTGCTTTTCATTCCGATAGGATAACAGAAGAACAAGCTAAGTATTTAAGAGATAAGTACGTCAACTAAATGGAGGAGTATATGCCAATAGATTTTACCTTATGTGAAAGGAATAGATATAAAGTATTTGGTGGACCCTGATTAACATAACTGGTCGTATTAATTTGAATAATATTAATAAGATAATTGATGAAATAGAGTTAATATCTGAAGAAGAAAAAGGATTTTATAAGTATTTTTTAGAACAAAGAAAGATTGGAATTCTGGATAGAGCCATTGCTGAACTTGAGAATTAGAATTTAATTACCCATGCTATACCAGTTCTTGATGCTTATATTGGGAGAAGTAAAAGAATATTAATGTGATATATTTCATGGCCCTCACGCTTTTGGTGGAAACAAGGCTATCAGTTTCTTCCGTAAGTATCTATAGAAATAAAATGAATGATTACTTGATTTTCACCATATAATACAATAAAATGCGATTATGAGGTGAAAATATGATAAAGACAACTGCTATGATATTAGATGAACTTAAAAATTATGCAAGTCCTGCAAGCAAACTATCTCGCATGGCACAAAATGGAGAATATATTAAGATCGTTAGAGGTTTATATGAAACAGATCCTTCAACACCTGGATATCTGCTTGCGGGAAGTATATATGGACCTTCGTACTTATCTTTTGAATTTGCACTTGCTTATCATGGACTGATTCCCGAAGCAGTATATACTTTTACTTCTGCAACTTATGATAAGAAAAAGAAGAAGAAGTTTGAAACTCCCTTTGGTACTTTCACATACAGGGATATTCCCAGGGATGCTTATCCACTAGGAGTTGAGATTGTCAAGGAAGGTGATTATTCATATTGGATTGCATCACCAGAGAAAGCACTATGTGATGCGCTATATACTAAAGCACCAGTAGCAAATCACAAGGAGTTGCTTATCCTCTTATTTGATGATATGAGGATTGATGAGCAGGAGTTTGACAAATTGAATTATAACGATATTATTATATTGGCAGAAAGTTATCATAGTACTAATGTACAGAAACTTAGGCAATTGATGCGGAGGATTTGATACATAAATACCATGATTGAGCAAATGCCTGTGCTTGTAGAATGTGCAGAATTTTAAGTAGTGTTCATTTTTCTTAAGTTTAGGAGCCTTTTTGAGCAAAATATCGAGTTGTGCATGGATTTCTGCTGATTTAGCCTGGTTTATGGCTGATTATGTGCAAAAAATCAAGTAATGCATGGTTTTTTGCATATATTTAATGCATTAGTCGGTATTTTGCTCATAAACTGCTAAAAAACCGCTATATACTATTATTGATATAAAAAGTCAAAAAGGGTATAAGGATACTGTGAGATGCTAAGAACACTAGGAGGTGAATCGCATGGCATTGAGCAAGTTGACTTTTTCAAACAGCACAAAGTCACCAGAAAATTTTTATGAGTACCTTCTTGTTGAATATGGCAAGAATCAGCCGATCTTTATAGGACGCATTGAACGTGGAGATTACTCCAGACCGTGGTTGTTCAAACAAAT
>JAAZEK010000254.1 GCA_012512335.1 Clostridiales bacterium
AAATGATACTGATTAAAAACGGTAAAATCTATACTATGACAGGGGAAATAATTGATGGTGGTTCTATTCTTATCCATAAGGGAAAAATTATGGAAGTAGGACAAAACATTAATGAACCTTCTGACTGGGAAGTAATAGATGCTGGCGGTAGAATGGTGACTCCTGGTTTCGTTGAAGCTCATTGTCATCTAGGGCTAGGTGAAAGCTCAATTGGTTTTGAAGGCGCTGATTACAACGAAGCAGTGGACCCCGTTACTCCACAAATGAGAGCTATAGATGGTCTAAATCCAATGGATATCACTTTACAAGAGGCCTATCAGGCTGGCGTGACCACTGCTGTTACCGGGCCAGGTAGTGCTAATGTTATCGGTGGTACAGCCACAGCCATTAAAACTTATGGACATAGAGTAGATGATATGATAGTTAAGGACCCTGTTGCTATGAAGGTTGCTTTAGGAGAAAATCCAAAGAGAGTTTATAATTCTCAAAAAAAGACCCCTATTACAAGAATGGGAACTGCTGCCTTACTTAGGGAGACTTTAAATAGAACAAAGGTATATATTGCTAAGAAGGATAAAGCTTTAACAGAAGGACAAATACCTGATTATGATATTAAGCTGGAAGCTATGATTCCTGTATTAAAAAAAGAAATACCTATTAAAGCACATGCTCATAGAGCTGATGATATTTTTACCGCAATTAGAATAGCTAAAGAATTTGATATTGACATTACCCTTGATCATTGCACCGAAGGGCACCTTATTGCAGACGACCTGGCTAAGGAGGGTAAAGCTGCAATAGTAGGACCTACTTTCGGTCATAGATCGAAATTTGAATTACAAAACAAGGTTTGGGAAACACCAAAAGCTCTTATAGAAGCTGGTGTTAAAATTGCTATCACTACCGATTCACCTGTAACACCTCTTCATTATCTTTCATTATGTGCTGGCTTGGCTCATAAAGCTGGGCTTAGCGAAATAGATGCTTTAAAAGCAATTACCATAAATGCTGCAGAGATTGCTGGTTTATCTAAACGAGTTGGTAGTATTGAACCTGGGAAAGATGCTGACATTGTAATTTTTGATGGAAATCCAATTAAGGATATTGACTACCATACCTATATTACAATCATAGACGGAAATGTAGTATATAGAGGCGCTTGAGTTGTGATTCATGACTAACGTGAGTAATGGGGACGGTTCTTTCGGCTCAATCTACAAGTCGAGGGGACCGTCCCATGTTCTTGAAGCCTTTTGCTCTTGTTTATCTATTTAATAATCTAATACCGTTTTCCCAGAGGATCATGTTTTGTTCTTTCGTTGTTAAGTTCAAATTCATAAATCTCTCTACTTCCTCCGCTGGTGACCACATGGGATAGTCACTTCCAAATAACACCTTATGAACTCCATGCTTGCGAATTATTTCAACAACCTTATTTCTATCTATAATAGCCAGAGTGCTGGAAGTGTCAAAGTACACATTCCTGCCAACCAGATATTTCATAGATTCCTCCCACCTGCTATATCCTCCCAAGTGAGCTGCTATTACAGTTAAATTCGGAAATCTGTCCAATATCTTTGCAAGCCTATAAGGACTAGAAGCATCACTTTTCTCATCTCCCATATGCATTAGAATTGGCAAATTGCCCTCTAATGCTGTATATATCGGCATCATGGACTCATCATCAATATTAAACTTCTGAAACTCAGGATGCAATTTGATGCCATGAAGCCCCATTCTCAATATTCTTTTGACTTCATCCTTAACATCTTCTAAGCCTGGAAATAAAGTTCCAAAGCCCACGCAACTATTATTCTCGGTCTGAACCTCTACAATGTAGTCATTTATTGAAGAAACTTGTTCCTTTTTCGTTGCAGTAGAATGAACCAAAAACTTACTAATTCCAGCCTTTTTCCCTTGTAAGCGTAAATCATCCACTGTTCCTTTTCCATACATGGGTAAATGGTAATAATCGCCTATGGATTCAACCGCTTTGACTGAT
>JAAZEK010000255.1 GCA_012512335.1 Clostridiales bacterium
GCGAAGGCCTTAAAGAAGATAAATTATTATCTTCGCAGTAACTACTATGCGTATGAGTCCCATAAACGTAAGAGATTAAAAAGCCGAAGGCTTGATTGTACTTAAAATAAAATTCACGTTGTAGTGATAATATTCTCCCTGAAATCCAGGTATTGTAGTAGAGGCAGCGGAAAAGGTTAAAAGTGTTAGAAACAACAAAAATTTTTTGCTCAAAGAAGCTCCTCCTTCCTTAAAGCCCTAACGTCTGTCAAGTATTATGTTCTTGTTTAACTGGAAAGCGCTATCCCTTTATTCCTGTCAGGGCTATTCCCTGCACAAAATACTTCTGAGCCACCATATAAATGACGACAATCGGGACAATGCTTATTATCGAGCCTGCCATTAATAACGAATAATCCGTCACATACTGGCCTTGGAAAAAGGCCAGCCCTATCATCAATGTGAACTTTTCAACGCTCTTTAAATAAATAACCGGGCCTAGCAAATTATTCCACGTTCCCAAAAACGTAAGGACGGCCAATGTAGCCAGAGCAGGTTTGCTGAGCGGAAGATAGATTCTCCAGTAAATTTGAAACGGATTACACCCATCTATTCTTGCTGCATCATCCAAATCTTCAGGAAGGGATAAAAAGAACTGCCGCAAGAGAAAAGTGCCGAAGGCTGAACCAAAAAAATGTGGTACCCAAATTGGATAGTGGGTATCATACCAACCAAAAGCTCTCATCAAGATAAAGATGGGAATCATGGTGATCTGACCAGGAATCATCATTGTAGCCAGAATTATTGTGAACAATGCGTCTTTATAAGGAAATTTTAAACGCGCAAACGCATAGGCTGCCCAAGAGCACGAGATAAGAGTGCCAAGGGTGGCTAAAATTGCTATCTTGAAACTATTCCAGGTAAACACATCAAATGGTAGCGAAGTCCATGCTCTGACGAAATTATCCCAGATAACAGGACGGGGAATCCAAACAGGAGGTATCTTGAAAATGTCACCCGAGTCCTTCAAGGCGGTCGACAGCATCCAAATGAAAGGGATGATCATTGAGAGTGCACTTATGCTCATAACTATATAAGCTAATGTAGTTTTAATAACCCTTACAGCTTTATTGCCCATGTTATTTACCACCTTTATCTAGTTACCTAAAATCACCGGCTGAAATATTCCATTAATAATGAACCCATTTCTTTTGTAACCGTAATTGAATTACCGTCAGCACTAAAATGATTATCGCCAAGATATAGGCCATGGCTGATGCATAGCCCATCTTCAGCCATACGAAGGCGTTTGAATAAATGTATAAGACCATGGTCATTGTAGCGTGGGCAGGGCCGCCTTTGGTCATGATGTAGGACTGCTCGAATACCTTAAAGGAGTTGATGATGGAGAGAATCAAGAGCATGAACGTTGTAGGCGACAAAAGCGGAACCGTTATGTTTTTAAACTGCTGCCATTTGTTGGCACCATCAATTCTCGCTGCTTCATATAAATCCTCTGGTATCCCCTGCAGCGCTGCAAGCCAGATCATCATATTGTAACCAAGGCCTTTCCACACGCTCATGAACACGAGGGCAGGCATGGCCCATTTGGGGTCCCCCAGCCAGTTCTGGCCGGGGATCCCAATAAGCTCGAGAAAATAATTGAGAATTCCGTATTGAGGATTGTAAATCCAGCTCCACAGCAATGCCACCGCAACCATGGACGAGATGTAAGGCATGAAAAACGCTGTGCGAAATACAACTATTCCTTTCAGCTTCTGATTCATGGCCACAGCAAGCAACAGCGAACAAATCATGGATAAAGGCACGCTCAATATGGTGTAATATGCGGTGTTGATCAAGGATTTGATGAAAATTTCGTCAGAAAAAAGCTGCTTGTAGTTGTTAAAACCTACCCAGACAGGACTGCCGACGAGCTCCCACTTTGTAAAGCTGATAAAAATCGAAGCTATAACAGGGCCAATCCAAAACACGAGCAAACCGATGACATAAGGGGCTAGAAAGAAAATGAACCACAGTTTCTGCTCTTGATTGTAGGTGAGGACTTTTTTTCCTTTTAGCAATTCCACACAAATCACCCTTTTTTATTCGTCAGAAAAAGCTCTGTCCAAAATTTTCTGTACATCTTTATGCGCTTTCAACATGGCATCTTTTGTGGACATCTTGCCAAGCCAGGCAAGGGATAAATCGTCTGTAAGCGCGGTCCTCCACTCGTTCCAGCATTTGTTTAAGTCCATGGGAAGAGCATATCCGCTCTCTAAAGGTTCGATAAAGGCCTCCCTGTTATGCGGCCTGTCTTTTAACCCCACAAAAGCGTCTGAGTAGATAACTTCCCTCATGATCGGGACGCCGATTCCGTATTCTGAAATCTTCTTCTGTATTTCTTTGTTGCTCACAAAGAATTTGATGAACTTCCAGGCCGCTTCTGCCTTTTCCTTGCTCGTCTTTGCACTTATAACAAACGGGCATGTGTTGTATCCTGCTGCCCGTATGCGTCCCTTGGGCAGGATTGTTACATCATAGTCCAGCTCTTTTACCTGATTCAAAGCTGCAATAGTAGCGTAATTATTGTACATCATAGCCACAATTTCTGCTTGAAAAAGCTGGCCACCCTGGCTCTGTGATACGTCAGGTGGCGGGGAAACTTTATGTTTATAGATTAAATCCACCATAAATTCCACAGCTTCTATTGCTTCTGGTTGGTTTAACATGGACTTTGTCTTTGTTTCGTCTAAAACCTTGCCTTCATTTTGATAAATAAAGTTGAACCAGCCGGCTGAAATCCAGTTTCTCGATTCAAAACCGTATTGCTGTTGTCTGCCCTTGGGCTTCGTCAGTTTTTTAGAATATTCAAGAAGCGTGTTCCAATCCCATGTCTCGTCGGGATATTTCAAACCCGCCTCATCAAACAGCTTTTTGTTGTAATAAAAAGCTATGGGCTGCAGCTCCCGAGGGACACCCCAAAGTTTTCCATCCGGGTCCTCGGTGAAGTCCAAAGCGAAATATTGGCTGGGATCAAGATCTCTTTTCACCCATTCTGTAAGTTCAAGCAAAGCTCCCCGGTCTGCAAACTCCATCACGTAAACACCGTCAGAAAGCCAAAAATCAGGAGCTTCACCAGCTGCAATTTGAGTTTTTAACTTCGTAAAGAATTGATTCCATGGTTGATACTCAAACTGGATTTTGATATCGGGATTTTCTCTTTCAAACCAGGGAATGACTTCATTTTGCATAAATTCAAAATGACCGCCTGGCCAACCAAATCTTACCTCTACAACATCAGACTGAACACCAGCTTGTTTCTCCTTCCCGCATCCGCAGAGCAACAACCCGCAAGCCACAAGGATGAGAAGAAACCACCTCGACTTTAGAACATTAATCATAATTACCCTCCTCGTTAGTTAACCATTATTGTTTATTTTTTTATCAACCATTTCTGCCTGGACAAGTTTAATTGTCCGTACTAAATGAGAGCAAAAAAAGTTAATGTGAATTACCATGTGTCTAAAAAATAAGAAAAAAGTATATTCTGCTATTTGCAAAATTATTTAGCTGGAATGCTGCCTTTTCAATATATTTATTGCCGCTTTCAACATATCATTCATTGCTTTTTTGCCGATATTATTGCAGACCAATTGATCATATCACAGACACCAATTTCGCAATTAGCCAGAATATGGACTTGTTGATTCTCTGTGTATTATAGTGCATTGTACTACGATTTTTTTAGGCTTCATATTATAATTATTGATATTCTGTTCTAAAGTATCTAGTATTAGCTTTGCACTAGCGCCTTCTTGAGCAACCACAGTAGAAAGTTTAGGTCTACAGTGTAAACCTGACCGGTCACCACCAATTGCTATAATGCTAACATCGTTTGGTATGTCCTTCCCTTCCATCTTCAATTCATTTAACGCATCGACTCCCATTTTCTCATTGACCGCGAGTATTGCTGTATAATCTATTCCTAATTCTTTCATCCTTTGTACCAGATCGTCCCCGCGCTCTGCATGACTTATTTGCACTAGCGCTGGATCAAATTTGAGATTGCGGGTCTCATAGGCCCTGCGGTAACCTGCCAAAATTTTTGAATGCGTCAGTTTATATAGTTCGCCAGTGAAGAAGGCTATTCGTTTGTGACCAAGCTCCAACAAATGATTAGCAGCATCAAATCCTGCATTAAAATGGTCTGGTGCCACCACGTTAATTCCTTCAATATTTGTAACCCCTGAAGCTACAAAGGGCAACGGTATTTGTTGAATTCGCTGAACAATTTCCTGATTAAAGTCTCCTGCTAACACCGCACCCTTAACACCAGTCGATTTCAAAATATTTACCATTTTTGTATATTCACTTTGATCGTGATCTACAGTGATAAATATTATACGAAGACCACGTTCCGATGCTATCCTCTCTAATTTCTTTAATTGTTCGTAATAATGTGGGACATCTAATTTTCTATTACATAAAATATAACAAATCAAATCTGGCAATTCCTGGCCCTCTTCAGGACGATAACCAAGCTCTTTCGCAGCCTTCAAAACTCTCTTCCGCGTCTGTTCAGAGATCCTGGCATCGGGTTTACGGTTTAAGACTAACGAAACTGTAGTTCTAGAAACACCAAGCTTTTCTGCTATTTCTTTTTTCGTAATCAATTTTTATCCCTCATTCATGCGTGTTCGGTTAAGGTATCTCTCGACCTTTCTGTTATCTGTACTAGTAGAAAAAGCCTTTATGTTTTAGGGGTTTGACACCGTCCTTTAATTCAAAAACGACAATTCCCCCTTAAGAAAAA